>DATDXB010000033.1:0-8617 GCA_035289465.1 Candidatus Nanoarchaeia archaeon | reverse complement strand
GCAACAACATCCCTCGCACCAGAACGCGCCAAAACCCCAATATACTTTCCAAGACCCTCACTAGCAGAATCCTGACTCTGCCAATACCTCTCAGCCGCACGAACATCAGCATCACTCATAACCCCACCATGGGCAACGATGCTTTAAGAAGCTGTCCAAGGGAAATCTTTATATAGTTCTAAAAGTAAACGATTGTTTAATGAAGAAACCGATTGTTCAAAAAAAGAACCAGGTAGAGGAGAAGCAAAGCATCTCCCTGCTCAAAGTGCTAGACTTCCTTGCTCTGCACCCGAATGATTCCTTCTCACTGACCGAACTGGCAAAGCGGGCAAAGGTATCAAAGGCAATGGCAAGCCAAGTGGTGAGGGCCTTAGTCAAAGACAAACTAGTCATACAAAAAACGATTGCGAACATCTGGAGAATCCAGTTCAACAATGATGATCTCGCCGCAAGAGGATACAAGATTTCCATGAATCTGAGGATAATCTACTCCAAGAGGATAGTCGAAGCGATAGTTCAGGAATTCGGCAATCCCCGATCCATCATCCTCTTTGGAAGTGTCCGAAAGGGTGAAGACCAGCCAGGATCAGATATTGATATCGCAGTGGAGGTGGAAGGCACCCAGGAGGTGACCATCATGGAGGGCGAAGTCTTGTACCAGAAGTTCCCAAAATTGAAGGCGTTTGAAGAGCGATTCGGAAGAAGGCTAAGACTGCACTTCTATAGTCAAGAAGCTATCGATAAGAACATCTTCCTCAACATCATCAACGGTATTCTGCTCTATGGTCTCTTAGAGGTGCGCAAGTGATTGCACAAAGAATCGAGCAATTGGAAGCGTCTAAGAAGATCAGGAAGAGATTACCAGACATCCCCAAGATGAGATCCCTTCTGGAATCCTCAAAGGAGAACGCGATAGCGGCTTTGTCTATCCTATTAACAGATATCGTCTCCACCATAGTGTTTGTGAGTGTTTACGAATCGATAAGGAAGTTAGGGGATTGCAAGTGGTGGTTGATAGGATATGAGCCGGTGAACAATCATGAAGTTACTATGGAAATATTGATGGAAGACAACGACCCCACATTCACCCATGTTGATAGGTTTAGGCGGATACGCCATGATGCGAATTATAGAGGGTATAAAGTGACCTTTGACCAAGCAAAGGAGATTATCGGGTTTTGGGATAAGCAAGGGCTGAGCTTATTGGAGACCTTAAAGGGTGAAGTCGAAAAGAGAACGTAGATACCGGCATGTAGGCAAGGACAATATTGTTCTGAAGTAGGGCCTATTTCCCAAAGGTTTTTAAATGATTAATGCTTCATGAATCATGATGATAGCGACAATCAGCAAGGGCCAGCAGATCACGATTCCGGCAGAGATGCGTCACGAGTTAGACCTTCACGAAGGCAGCAGGGTGGAGATTCAACGTAAAGGGAAGGATATCGTTATATCTCCAATTGATGTAGACCTAAAGACTCTCTTTAAGGAAGCAAAGAATAGAAAACCAAAGAGGAATCTCACAGCTGAACAGATGGATCGGCTGATCGAACATGAAGTTCTTAGACAGTAATATTCTTGCCTACGCGTTTTATGAGAACCCCTTTACTGAAAGGTGCCAGAAAATCCTGGAACAAGGAGGTATGGTAAATACCCTTAACATTGTCGAGGCGTTGTATGTGCTGGAAGACCAAACGACAAGAGAAGTCGCCCAGCAGTGCATGAAAGGATTGTTTAGATCAAATCTTACCATCATCGACCTTGACGTGAATATCGTGTTTGGGGCGATTAAGAACATGCACCGTCACGCATTGAATATATTTGACAGTATCCATTACACTTGCGCGCTCATTAACGATTGTGAATCCTTTGTGAGTTTCGATCACGATTTTGATGGTCTTGATCTTAAGCGAGAAGAGCCGTAAATGACAATATTATTGTGTCACTCTAAGACCTGAGACTTCTCGGTTTCAAAATTGAACAATCGTTCACTAAAAGACTGAAGAAATAGGACGCTTTTGAGAGATCAATCCGCCTCATGCCGGACTTCAAGGGTAATGCTGACGCCCAATTGTTCCAGGAGAGGGCGATATTTCTCAGAAACAGGTCCCGTCACGATGGTGCCTCGTTTTTCGTTAATCAAGACCACTTAGACATCTGGTCCGAACGTCAACAGTAGTTGATGGGTAACCTGAACACTGGGGGCCTTAATCTTATACCACTCAGTTCCTGGTAGAGAATCAAGGGGGGCAGACTTGATACCCAACGATGTCTCTGAGACGCCTAGCGCCTCTGCAAAATAGGCGGGATGTCCTTCATGAGCAAGCATCAGACCGCGCTCAAGAGCGATCGCATAGCCCACAGTAAACCTAGGTTCTGCAGAAGGAAGAATCGCGTTCACGAGATCCGCAAGACCTTCAGGGGTAAGACCTTGCTTCTCTCTGAAAAACTGCAAGGGGGATGAAATTTGTTGAGGATCAGGTTGTGTCATGTGAAACGGATCTCTAGGGGAGATATATAATTTTAACGCCCGTCAGACGCTGCAGCCAATGGGACGGAAGTCTTAAATAGAATCCTTCTCAATATACAATCATGACACAAAGGTCGATAAAAGAGATCGCCTTGTCGTGGCTAGAATCAAGCAAGAACGCCCAGGAGTCCGCCAAAGTGCTCTTTGAGAATAAGAAATATTCTGTCTGCGCGTTCTTGTGCGAACAAGCCATCGAACTTGGCCTCAAGGGTCTATGGGTCTTCAAAGAAGGAACCACGCCGCCTAAAACCCACGATCTTCCTTCTTTGGGAGGCAAGCTTCATATCCCCGAAAAGTTTGGTCCTTCACTCATAGAGCTATATTCGGTCTATATCTTAAGTAGGTATCCAGATGCATCAGGCTCACCAGCAGTGAAGTTCGATCACAAAAAGGTGGAAACGATTCTCAACTCGACCAAGGAGGTGTTAGAATGGATAAGAGACCAGTTCCCAAGCCACTAACCACCTTCGTGCGAAGTATCAAGAAACAGTTCGCACCGACAAAGATAATTCTCTTTGGTAGCAGAGCGAGAGGACAAGGGGGGAAATGGAGTGATTATGATCTCCTCATCCTCAGCGATTCATTTTCGAAGCTTTCGTATCTTGAACGCTTATCCCAGGTCTATAAGTTCCATCCAAGGACGATACCTCTTGATGTGATTTGCCTCACACCTAAAGAATACAATCAGCGTAAGCGAGAACCGACCATCATTTCAGAGATCGCTAAGGAGGGTGTGGAACTCGCAGTTTAAGGATCCAATCTCGAAGAGATCAAGAGATTCACACAAGCGCCGCCCGTGCATGCGCTTTCTCGACTTCTTCAAAGTCGATGTAATGTTTCCTTCCAGAATTGACTTCTTGCATCACAACGTTAGCAGCGATCCTGATGACTTCCATCTCCACTCCGCGCACAGTGAAGCGTTCGCCCTTGCTAAATGAAGCGAGTCTAAAAAGGGCGGTGACGCGGTAGAGTTCTTTGCTGGTTTGCTTATCTTGTGTGTGCAGTGTGGCGGTGATCTTGCACATACCGATGAAGCGCCTGCTCAGCTTTTCACCCACGCGTCGCAAAAAGCGTTGGTTGGAGATGTACAGGTCAAGTCCGCCGCGCACCTTCTTCTCCTTAGCGACGCGGGTATCGGGGTAGCGGGAGATAAGATTGTAAGCGACGTCAATGAGTTCATCAGAAGGGTTGCGCAGCTGTAGGATGCCTTCAAAGTACTCCTTTCGTTGGGGTTCTCCCTTTCTCATAAGTGTTGGCCAATAGCGAATCTTTATAAGGTTTCATGTCGCTTGCGCGTTTGTGGCCAAGGACAATAAAGAGCATCAGCCCCAGCATCCCACTCAAGAACACAAGCCAAAGAAGGCCAAGCCCAAGGGCATCTTCTCCTTATTTTGGTACTATCTCAAAGAGGATGAGGGTCCGATAGGTTGGATCCTCAATATTCTGGTCGCCTTCATCCTGATCAAATACATCCTTCTCCCAGGTTTAGGTTGGGCCTTGGGCACATCCTTCCCGCTTGTGGCAGTCGTCTCAGGGTCGATGGAGCATCATGGCGCTTTTGATCCCTGGTGGACACGGCAATGCGTCAATGTCAATAATGGAGAACAGATCATCTTACAAAAGGACCTCTATGCAAACCAAGGCATTGACCAAGAGGCCTTCCAGGACTTCAGGTTCAGAAATGGCCTCAATACCGGCGACTTGATGATCGTCACATCACCTAAGGATCTCTTGATAGGGGATGTCATAGTCTTCAATGGGAATACCAATGTGGACCCCATTATCCATCGTATTGTCTCTATCGACGATCGTGAGGGGCAAAAGGTTTATAAGACTAAAGGAGACGACAACTGCGGATCATCAGACTTTGAGCAGGCCATCCCTCCTCAGCGCATCATCGGCAAGGCGCAGGTGAGGATCCCGCTCTTAGGGTATGTCAAAGTGTACTTTGAGAAGCTGCTCAGGTTCATCGGGCTTGAGTCGGCGGTGATGTTGTTTAGGTGACCAAGATGTTTTGTCCCAAGTGCGGTTCGTTGTTGATGCCAAAGACGATAGGCGCAAAGAAAGTCATCGCCTGTTCCTGCGGGTATAAGTCTCAAGACACTAAGAGCCTGGCGGTCAGCGAGAAAAAAGTGGTCAAGGACCGCGATGTCGAAGTCGTGCACGACAAAGGTGACGCAGACTCATTGCCTCTGACCAAAGAGGAGTGCCCAAAGTGCCACCACGGCATGGCGTACTACTGGCTGACGCAGACAAGAGCTGGTGACGAACCTGAGACCAGATTCTTCCGTTGCCAAAAGTGCAAGCACACCTGGCGCGAGTACGCGTGAGAAGGATCGTCCCATGAAGGCTACGACGTTCAAGATTCTCTATAGAGGAATGAATCTGAAGATTTCTACGAACTCTAGGCTCGCCGGAGGGGACTTGGTGTTCTTTATTCACGGTCTTGGGTGTTGTAAAGACGCATTTGATGATGCCTTCAAGGTCGATGAGATGAAGGGTTTCTCCTTGATGGCCATTGATCTCCCTGGTTTTGGGAAGTCGTCAAGACCAAGAGGATTCTCCTATTCTTTAGAAGATCAAGCGGAAGTATGTAGACGGGTTCTTGATCAGATACAGGGGAATAAGATCCATATCGTAGGACATAGCATGGGCGGCGCTATTGGATTGTTATTGGCCGAAAAGATGTCAAAGGTGGCATCATTCATTGATATCGAAGGGAATCTCATTTCAGAAGATTGTGGGTTATTGAGCAGGAAGGCCACAGTGGTGAGTTTTCAAGACTTCAAGGGTGAAGTGTTTGATCAATTGATAGCCAAGATCAAACAATCCAGAGAGAAGGGGGCGCGGCTTTGGGCCACCTGGAACACCATGTCAGACCCCTTCGCGTTCTATCGCTCAGCTCAATCGCTCGTGAACTGGTCTGATAGCAGGAACTTGCTCAAGAAACTGAAGGGGCTTGCGATCAAGAAAGCCTACATCTATGGTGAGAAGAACACGAAGATGGCTGTGTTACATAGACTTGGAAGCATCAAAAAGATCGCCATTTCAAAGAGCGGTCACTTTGTGATGAATGATAATCCCCAAGAGTTCTATAAGGTGCTGGGCAAAGCGTTAGGTGAACCCACGAAACAAACAAGGAGGACATAACTGACTATGAACATCACAACAGCGATTAAACAAGGTATTCTGCACATTAAGGTCAAACCTAATGCCAAGAAGACAGAGGTCACTTCCATAGATCCTGATGGCAAGATCCAGATGACTGTCGCCGCCCCGCCTGAAGACAACAAAGCCAACATCGAGGTCCTCAAGTTCTTCACGCGAGAGCTCAAGAAGAAGGTGAAGCTTATCCGGGGTGCGACAAGTAAGGAAAAAGTGCTGAGAATAGTGGAATAATTCCGCAATCAAGCTCGATTTCTGAAAATCCTCCATCCATTCCGAAAACTTTCCATCCCTGCCGAAAGATTTCCGACAAATCTTCGATTAAAGATAAGGCTCACCCTCCCCTCGTTCTCCGTATGTCAACCATCCGTTTATTGGTCATCAAGGGCGGTACGCTCTATAGTGATGAGTGCCATTGGCGCACAGCCATCAAGTTCATGGACGCCACCGAAGAAGCAAGGAATAGGTTCCTCCGTGTAGTGCAATCAAAGCATTATCTTGACGCAGGCTACCTCTTAGTCGATTGTGACGCAGGTCTTGTCATCAACGGCCAGCAGGCCTTTGCGCTCAAGGACTGCAAGAACAAGAAGGGGATCTTGGATATGATTGTGCAAGAGGCGTATAGGGCTGATTGAAGAGGGAGCAATAAGGGTTAAATACTCCTCGTCGGCTCCATCCATCATGCGTTGCTTAGTCACAGGTGGTACGGGTTTCATCGGCTCAAACATTGCCTTAGAGCTCCTCAAGCAAGGCCATGAGGTTATCATCACAGGCAGTTATTACGAACAGAGCTTGCCAGAGTTCCACGGTAAGACCTTGTACCCAAGTTTCATCGGTTTGGACTTCTCAAGGATTGGCAAAGTGGATGTCCTCTTCCATCAAGCCGCGATCAATGACACGCAGTTCAAAGACAAGTCTGAGATCTTCCGGGCCAATGTCGATTCGTCAAGAGAGCTTTTTAAGCACGTGATCGCGGCAGGCTGCAAGCACATCGTCTATGCCTCTTCAACAGCGATCTACGGTAACCTCCCAGCCCCCTATGTCGAGGGCATGCCGCCAGAGCCGATGAATCCGTATGCGGAATCTAAAGTGGCATTAGAGAAGCTGTCAGAAGAGCTCCAGCACAAACATCACGATGTCATTTTCGTCGGTCTGAGATACTGCAATGTCTATGGTCCAAGAGAGTTCCATAAAGGCAGGCTCTCCACAATGATTTATCAGTTCGCCCAGCAGATGCAAAAGGGTGATCCTAAGATGTTCAAGTACGGAGAACAGAAGAGGGACTACATCTATGTCAAAGACGTCGTCAAGGCGAATATTCTTGCCGCTAAAGCCACAAAGAGCGGAGTGGTCAATTGCGGCTCAGGCAAGGCCACGACATTCAATGAGATTATCGACATCCTCAACAAAGTCCTGGGGCTCAAGAGAAAGCCAGTCTATATCGACAATCCTTACGGCAAGGATTACCAATCACACACCGAATGCAATATGGACAAGGCCAAAGAGCTCATCGGATTTGTCCCAGAATACGATATCGAGAAGGGGATTAAGGATTACAAGGAAAGCGGGTTTCTGGTGATGCAGAAATGATCGTTGAAGATGAAGGTGCTGTTACGGAACTTGAACGTCGTATTACCCATGGTACGGAATTATTGCTAGCTTCCATCACTCAAGGGCATCAGGGATTTATGCCCCTGGCCTTTGACACCCTCTCAAAAGCAATTGATATTGTTGACCTGGTCGGAGTGGAAGAACAAGATGAGGAATTAGTGTCAATCGCGTATCATAATAGAGGGATAATCCGATGTTTGCGATTAGAACAAGAAGAATCCATTGAAGATTTCACCCATGCTATTGCGTGGACCATATCGCCTGCCTCATCCCGATATGCCCATGCACAGGCACTCTTGTGTGCAGGAGATATCGAGCAGGCACATGACGATATTGCTCAAGTCATTAAAGAGCGCCATCCCTCATATCTTGCGGATGCGGTATATGTACGAGGGTTCATCAGATCTGAGACTGAAGATCTCAATGGGGCCATTCGTGACTTGAAATCAGCAATTAGGTTAGGGATCAGTCACGTGGGTGTATTTGCCACGTTGGCAAAATGTTACGCATTGAAGGGTGGTTGGGAAATGGCAGCGCAATTGTGGACATCCATAAGTCCTTCTTTAGAGAATGATGATTCAGGATTTCTTATAGTTCATAATCAAGGAATTATTCAGATGGGTCTAGGTATCTATGAACATGCATTGGACACACTTCAAGCCAATCCCTACAAGAAGGGCAATGAACGATTTGTAAACGTTACTATAGCGGGCTGTTTATACCGAATGGGTCTCAAGGATCAAGCCGGAAAAAAAATGCGTGAGCTTGACATGCAAGAAGACGAAATTGAGTTCATCCTTTCAGATGAGCTCTTAGTGCCCGTGGATATGCTTCACGAGGATTATCGACCAAGGATATTTGGAGATGGCAGACAGTTCAAAGGCGGGCAGAATTAAAAGATTTCCTAATCTTATGGAAGAGAGAATAATGTCCTTTGAGGACTACCTCAAGATTAAACACCCCGTACCTTACATTTTTGAATTGCATAAAGGTCAAAAAGCGCTTTTGTACCTGGGCGCACAGCATTCTGCAGATTCGAATCATCCTCAATTCGGGGCGTTTAAGTCAGCCTTCGAAAGATTTAAGCCAGAATTGGTATTGCTTGAAGGTGGAGATTGGCCAGAAAAGTATGCCTCTGAGCAAGAGGCAATCAAACATGCTGAAGTCGCTTTTCTGTCATACCTCGCAAGGAAATATGACGTTCCTTCAAGGTCCTGTGAACCACAGAATAAGGAGGAAATAAAGTCCCTATCAAGAAAATTCTCTCGCGAGCATATTTTTGCTCATTACGCTCTAAGGAGTATCACTGGCTTT
>DATDXB010000032.1:0-2266 GCA_035289465.1 Candidatus Nanoarchaeia archaeon | reverse complement strand
ATACCTGAATCCTTTTCTCGCAATATCATGAGAACGACATTCCGGACACCGAATTTTCTCCTCCATACAAATCACCTCTTTAACATAAGAAATATATAAACCTAAGTCCTATTTAAAGGTGACGATTATTTAACAATACCGACACGGCCAAACATTTAAATATGTCCCTCGCGGGTTTCATATCGTCCTATGAACCGCTCTGGCCAAGACGAGGGTACTGCGCATATCCTGATCGCACTTATCGCGATTCTTATTGTCCTCTTTATCCTCTTCTTGCCTCCTGAAGAACGCGCCGCTCTTCTTGAGACTGGCACCTTAGTCGATGGTGAAACGGGGACTGCTTCTGGCCTCTTGCTTGACAAATCTGTTGGCCGCCTGGAATTTTATCCCCCAGAAGGCTTCGATCATCCCATCCCCAGCGTCCTGCTCTTTGAGGCACGAAACGCCAAAGCGCTCCATGAATTACCCTCCTTTATTGTCTCACGCAATTGGTTTGTCGATAGGCGTGCAACATTCCCTTTCCTTATCGATGACCTTGAGCACACCAAGAATGTCCTCCTTGCCCTTGACGCCCCTGTCGCGAGAGGCGCATTGCGCGTGTGGCTTAATGGCGAGCAGATCCACGAAGGCATCGTCAGCGGGCCCACCATCGAACCCATCAAATTCCCACCAACACTATTGAGAACGGAAAATGAGATCTCCTTCGCCGCATCAGGTGTCGGCGGATGGTTCTGGCGCACCAATACGATCACTGTGCAGAATCCTCGCATCATCGGCGATTTGACCGATATCACCAGAACATCAGCTTCCAGCGTCTTTGTGGTGAGCCCCACTGAAAAGGAGAACCTGCTGTCTGCGACCCTTGTGGCCCTGCCAGTCTGCCAATCTGAAGACACTGGCATCCTCTCCATATCAGTCAACGACCAGCCAGCCTATACCGGAGTCCCCGAGTGCGGAATCCCCCTCAAACAAAGCATCCCCTTTGGAGCGCTCATCGCCGGCACAAACACCATACGATTCTCTGTAGACCGCGGCGAAATCACCCTTGAACGCATCATCCTTGACACCGATCTTAAGGAAGTACGCACCTTCATTGAGTACTTTGAAGTCCCTCCTGCGCTCTTTGAGTCTGCCATCCGAGGAGGCAGACGCGTCGTGCTGCAGATAGACTTTGTCGACGACGGCAAACGCAAGCGCGCACAACTCAATGTCAACGGGCATCTCACCATCGTCGACCAAGAGGAGCCTTTCTACAGCCGCGTCATCAATTCTTGGCTGCAGCCTGGCGCACGCAACTACCTCGAAATCGTGCCCGAAACGCCGCTTGAGATCGTCTCAGTCCGCGTCGGGCTTGCATAAGCAGACCCATGGACGGATCAGACCAACATCCCGCAAATACACAGAAGATCATCGCTATCTTACTTATTATCGTCCTCTTGGGAGTCACCTTGCCGTGGCTGGGCCTATGGATCTATGCCAATATGCAGCAGATCAACGTCGCAGCCCCCCTTGAGCAAATCCGCGTCTTTGATTGGAGCAAACTCAACCCCTTCAACTGGTGGGACATATTTTATGAGAAACAGATGGCGATCGCGACCGGCGACTACATGAGCGCAAACATCGACGAGAACGCAAAAAAGCAGTTGGGTGTGAGGGCGGCGCCTGTCAAATCCATCTCCCCCACCTATGATCTTGGTGAGGATGTCGTCGTGTTCACCACACTCAACTCCGAATCATTGGGCAAACAAGAGATCAACGGACAGATCGCCTGCACATCCAGCAAGGGCCCTTCTGGAGAAATCACCCCCTCCAGCAGCATCTCGCTCATCGGCAAACAGACCCAAAGCGTCGACTGCACCTTCCACGAGCTTGAGTCAGGAGCTCACATCATCACCATGACCATCGACTTTGATTTTAGCACCCTCTCCTATCTGCCTGTGCTCTTTGCCTCAGATGAACTCCTACGAGAACTCGCCCGCAATGAAAAAGACTTCTTTGCCACCTACGCACCAGGACAAGCGCGCCAACCTGTCGCAATCTCCACAGAAGGACCTATCGTATTAGGCATGGGTGGAGAACAACAGCAACCCCTCGCGCTGCATATCGACAAACCTGAAGAGACCTATATCCTCGGGCTTACGGTCCAAAACAAGTGGGACGGCTATGTCAAGGAACTCAAGAGCCTCACGGTCCTTGCCCCGCGAGGATTCACCCTCAAAAGCGTGACGGGGTCCACTGGCGCCCCCAAACGCATCAGCTGCGCACA
>DATDXB010000031.1:0-4063 GCA_035289465.1 Candidatus Nanoarchaeia archaeon | reverse complement strand
AAAGCCGAAGAATTGCGCGGGACCCTGAGCAAGAAGAAAGGAAAATAATCACTTAATCTTCAAGACCACATGCCTCAAAGTCGCTTTGACCGCCAAGGCAAAGAGTTCGTCCTTGATCGGTACTAAGGCGAGAATGTCTGTGAATTCAGGAGTGACCTCCTCACCGGCGATACTGACTTTCCATCGTTGGACTTCTTTGCCAAATGCAGCAGCAAACACTGGCTTTGTCTCGAAATGGGTCAAAAGCTTGACTGAAAGGTATTCATTTCCCATAAGCTTGTCTCCGAGATGCACCTGACACCATTGATTCTTGGATAAAGAGACATAGCCCAGTTCTCCATTAATCTCGGTCAGCCAGCCAATGCCTTGAGATGATGAACTGGCTTGTTTGACCCCATCAATATAGATATGCCACTTAGGATCCTCAAGATCCATCGCGGCATGGATAAGCTTTCCACCGACATGAGTGACCAATCCGATGAGTGAGTAGGGCCCATGCTCTCTGCCATCATAGGAGACCACCCATTCATGTTCCGATTTTCTAGCTGTGACGACCAACTTGCCCTTAAGCTCCATCAAACGGCCGATCTCTTCGTAAACTGCGACTTCTTGGTTGTCATAGACGACCACTTGGGTATCTTCCCCCTTGTTTGCGCCATAGACTAATTTGTTATTGACTACTATTGGAGAACTGATTTTGAGATACGATTGGCCTTCAGCAACCTTACCATCTGTTGAGACGGTGATCAGGCACATCTTGCCATCTGTCTTTCTCACCGCAGTGACGATGGCATTATTATGCTTTCTAATCTGGACGATAAGAGGATACGGACCTGCGAGAACCTGGTTATCTTTGATGATCGACCATCCATCTTTTGTCCTTGCGGTGAAGACTGGATGTCCGTCGAGTTCCAAGATCGGAGCGGCGAGATCATCATATTCCGCTGAAGCCTTCTTGCCATCTACAAAGACAGCCCACTTGGCTTTCTCTTGAGCGCAGTATGCAATCCCTCCTTTGAATGGATGGGTGAATGTCGCGCTATTGTAGGGCCCATACGTCTTGTCGCCAAAGCGCACAAAGACCTTACCCATGATCTCCTTGAAGAGGTAAGCCACTTTTCCGTTGATTTCGCAGAGCTGCGACGCTTGCTCAAAGTCCGGCGATGATTCGACTGATGCCATTAGGCGCGAAAACAAGGGTCGGTTTATATGCTTTACTCCACTGTAGATATCGTCGAGAAGTCATAATAAAAAACAAAAAAAGTCCCCTAACTTAGGGAAATAACGATGTGATTCACGAGGTTAAACCCCTCGTAATCACGCGTCCCTTACTTGCGGGATTTCTTTGACGCCTTTCCCTTGCGGGCGGCTGTCTTCTTGGCTTTCTTCATTTTAGTTGTGTACTTGCCTTTCGGCAAGAGTGTGAGTTGGGAGCGGACGCTTCTTTGATCTTGGCGCTCAAGAAAACGTCGTTGTTGTTTTTTGTTTCGATTGCGTTTATACCTGTTCTTATTTTTATATCCTTTTTATAATCTGGGAAGTATATAAAGGTTATGTATGTTCGTGCTTTTTACCGGGCCGATGGTCGCATCGACGGAAAATCCATGCGGGCTGATAACATTAATATATCCTCCTCGACGATAAAAACACATGATTGAACCGCTCCTCTTTCTGCTGTTGGGCCTTGTCGGCATGTGGTGGGGATCAGATCTTATCGTCTCAGGCGCACGGCATCTTGCCGAACGCTTGCGTATCTCAGAAGCGGTCATCGGCATGACCGTGGTCGCGCTGGGCACTTCTCTCCCTGAGATCGCAACCAATATCCTGGCGGCCATGCATGTGCTCGCCGGCGAACCCGCCTCAGGACTTGCCATAGGAAACGTGCTCGGGTCAAACATCGCAAATCTCACCATCGTCTTGGGTCTCGCCGCGCTCTTCTCAAAGACCACATCCATCAGCCAGATTTCGCTCTTCAGGGAAGGCACCATGACCGCGATGGCGCTGGGCATCTTCTTCCTGATATCCTATGATCTTGTCATCACGCCTGCAGAAGGCATCATCATCTCCGTGATGTATCTCTTTTATGTCCTCTTCCTCATCCTGCAAGGTCCTGTCCTTGCTCCGAGAAAGAGGGGCCACGATGGCAGACGAATCGCACTTGACTTTGTCATGCTTTCTCTTGGATCCGGCATCCTCTGGGTAGGCTCGGAATGGGTCGTCACCAACGGCATCCTCCTCGCAAAGATCTTCGCCCTCAAGGAATCCATCATCGGAATCGGGGTCGGACTTGGCACTTCACTACCAGAACTCACCGTGTCTATCATCGCGATCTACCGGAAAGCAGGCGAACTCTCTATCGGAAATCTCCTTGGCTCAAACATCGCCAACCCGCTCATTGTGCTTGGCATCGGAGCCGCCATCTCCGGCTTTGAAGTCGGACGTTTCTCCCTTCTAGTCCTATTCCCCTTCACCCTCTTTGCCACCCTCCTTGCTCTAGTGATGCTCTTCGCCCATCGAGAACTCAACCGTCTCCACTCCGCGGCGCTCATCGGATTTTATCTCTTCTTCATCTATATGATCACGGCCATCTTGTAACTTGCCTAAAATTCGTAGAAACCAATCTCTTCTCCCAGACTGAAGACGAGATCGCCCATCTTGATCTTTTGGTGTGTGCGCAGCTCGATGACTTTGCCTTTTCCGGGGCTTAGTAATGGAGTGGATTCTTTGCCTGATTCAATCTCGCCGACGATATCTCCAGGTTCCA
Organism: Candidatus Nanoarchaeia archaeon; assembly: GCA_035289465.1. GTDB lineage: Archaea > Nanobdellota > Nanobdellia > Woesearchaeales > JAGWAF01 > DATDXB01. The sequence continues at coordinate 1,299 of DATDXB010000031.1, read as the reverse complement.
CCTTCTCAAACAAGAGCAATTGCGGATGGAATATGCCTTCGCATGGAGCATGCACCTCTTTTCGCTTGAAGACAGCCACCATTTTCCTGACATAAGGAGCATCGATGAGTCCTGCCTCGTGGAGAAAGTATCTGACGCTGGTTATGGCATGCTCAAGACCTTTCTCATTGTGAGGGTCAAGCGGTGGAAGCACAAACCCCAGACAGGGTATCTTGCGATTGAGCAATTCATGTGTTATCTTGCTATGGAACTGTCCTGCTGACTCTCGCACACACAAGGCAGGCCTCATGATTTGGATCAATTTCGCTGTGGCGCTATCAAGATCCTTATCGCCTGAAATGATATGGATCCCTTGGTTTTGAGTGTCGATCTCGCAAGAATGTATCAGCAGGGCACATTTTATCGTATGAGCATGTGCGAGGATCACATTAGCGGAATCTGACTGTTCAGAAAAAATCTCTAAACTGCCATTCTTGATATCAGCGCCGTCAAGGATGCGATGAATAAATGTCATGACCGCAGGAGAATCATCAGTGATGATCACCGCACGCAAGACTCCATCTCCCTTCTTGATACTCATAGAGCATCAAATCAGCCCAAGGCTTTTATACTTGCCGTATGATCCCCTTCTTATGGACATCAGTATCTTGCCCTTTGAGAACTTCCCTAATCCTGTCACTGCCACGGTATTTAGTGTCCTTGTCATCATCGTTATCCTTGTCGAACTCCGCATCATGACGAGGATGCATACAGATCTCGCAAAAGACAAGATGTCCTTTTTTGTGGTTTTGGCGCCTGGAATCATTTTGCCGTTATTTATCACCTACATCCTTGCCACTCTGGGAATCGGACGCCTGCCGACTTGGATGAGTTATATCGGCATCGCGGTGGTTGTTCTTGGATTCATCTTACGCCAATATGCCATCCATACCCTGGGCAAGTTCTTTGTCCCTGTCGTGACTGTGCGCAAGGAGCAACGCATCATCCAAAAAGGGCCTTATCGCTATGTCAGGCATCCTTCCTATACGGGCTTGTTACTTGAGCTTGTAGGGGCCGGGCTTGCAGTTTCAAACTGGGTCGCTGCTGTGCTGAGCCTGGTGCTTGCTACGGTCGCATTATCGTATCGCATCAGTGTCGAAGAACGAGCGCTGAGACAGCACTTCGGGAAGAAATACAAAGAATATCAGGCAAAGACAAAGAGATTGATCCCAGGGTTCTATTAATTGATCTGAACCCATCGGTGCTTGACGCGCTTGATGTGGTCATTTGAGACGACCACACGCACCAAGGCCCAACCTT
>DATDXB010000030.1:0-7523 GCA_035289465.1 Candidatus Nanoarchaeia archaeon | reverse complement strand
TTCCTCAGGATCAGAAAAGCTATTGGCAAAGGGAATCTTTGCGATCTCCACAAAACCCGTACAACCCGCACCCTCACAACGACCAATCGAGATCGCATTGACAAACTCTGAACAATTCTGAGACCATGACAACTTCACCTTCTGCTCGCCTTTAGTAGGAACCACAATCAGATTGCCTGCCGCCGGCTTGACATCCGCACTTCCACAGCCCTGCTGAGGACTCACCATGATGCCGCCCACTTGAGAACCGCAGAAGTCCTGACACACCGTCTCGACGCGCTTGCCGATAAGAAACTCGTTAGGGGGCTGCTCGAAACTATACGGTGACGTGCAATCACCTGAACTTAAGATGGTCGGTTTTTGAGCGCGACCCTGGGGGTCACAACAACATCCTGCTCCTCCCGAGGATTGGGTCTGAGCACTGGACTGTTGTTGAGTCGAAGTCGAGGAGGAAGAAGTCGTCGTAGATGTCGTGGACGAAGGTGAAGTGCTTATGGTCGGGGCCGTCGGAGCCTTGACCACCACAGTTCCCTTCATCACAGGATGGAAATCACATTGATACGCGAAAGTCCCTGCTGTCAAGAACTTTTGAGTGAATGACTTACCCGCATCCAGCCTACCAGAATCAAATCCATCGCCCGTCGCGGTGTGCGGCACAGTGTCCTTGTTGGCCCAAATCACGCTATCACCCACATTTATCTCGACTCTGCTGGGAGAGAAGGCCATATCCTTGATATCCACTGTCACCGTCGCAGCTGAAGCAGAGTAGACTAAGGCACATAGGATCAAGGCGATGAGGGGGGCTTTCATCCTGGCGTCACCACCTCAGTTTTCATAGCCATAAACTCCGTATCGGCAAGCAAGGCATCCTTGATCCTGATCGAAAAGGGGAACATGACGCCTACCTCGCGCTCCTTGAGCCGGTATTCGGTGGATTCCACACGATTGACGACAATGACAAACTCGACCTTGTCCTCATCAGGGTCATACCCCTGCAAGGGGATGCGCGTCGTCGGATAACGGCAATCACTGTGCTGATTCTCCAACACCAAGGTCGACTCTTCTATACGCAAGATCGGACCTATCAATTTTCCGCCCGAAAACACGCCACAGAGCACGAACTTATGAATATCAAAAGTCGCACGATTATATGTCGAATTGATCAGCCCCAAGGCAGGAGGCCTGTTCTTTCGCGCATACAAGAACGTATAGGGCTGACCGATAATCTTTGATTCTGGGTCCCTGATGAACACCACATCATCACCCTCTGAGACCCCGTCTTCAACCCAAGCAGTAATGGGGCCTGCGCCGGCATTTGACGTGTTAAATGAGATATCCGCCACATCCTGATTGGTGACCTGCTCCATAAACGCGATGATCTTTTTGAGACGCACCTCATAGCGCACCGCAAACTTGCGCATATCCCCCTCTGCCCCTGTGCGATTCTCGACCACCCTCATCGGGTAATCAAGATCAAAGACCACCTGATTCTCGGCAAGAGTCACATTCACTTTGGGAGTACCCCTCTCGATAGTCAAGGCCTGAGTCTCAAAGTTCTCCAAGTCCAGACATTTGGCTGCGTTATTTGCGACAAAGACCTCCAATTGCTCCTGCAAGGACCGCGTATCTGGCTTTTGCAGATTGGGCAGGATGTTGCGCCCAAAATATCCCTGAAGCACCGATGAATTTAGGAGAGTGAATTTGCTAGGGTCCTCTTCATCACCAGTCAGATTGCCCGTCGCGTTGGATTGATTGGGCTGTGATTGCCCCACGTTGTCAGGAAGCAATGCCGAGAGATTGTGCATCTCGGGAAACGTCCTCCAGGGATAGAGAGGAGGCTCTGCGATCCAGTCACCCAAGGACCCAAGAGGGGGCAAGACCGCATAAGCCACCTTACGATCTTCATAGGCTAGATACTTAGACCCAAAGTCCAGTTCACCAAAATCAGGGACCATACCTCCCTGTGACACATACAAATACCCCCCTTGACGGCCCATCTCGGTCAGCCCTGCTTTTGCCGCAATATCCAAACACGACGTGATATACTCATTAAGAGGGTCAAGCTTATCTTGGGACAATTGGACTGCTGTGCGCTGCTGCTGAGACTTCGCCTCCCTTCCCGAACTCTGGATAAAAAACATCACACTGAAGATAATGAGCAAAATCATCACCATCAACAACACCACCGTGATCTGGCCCCTTCTCGTCGACACCCTAGGAGGAATGATTCGCACCCTCGCTGTTATTTGACACGTTGGAGAGATCATACGTCCTGAATCACCGGATGCGAAGTCGCCGCAGATAAGTTTTGACCGGGTGGTATGAGCGCCAGCATTCATCTGTTCCTGAACTTCGCCGTCAGGTCCCTCCAGTTCTTGACCGTCGGGTTAGGCGATTCGCCCAAACTATACCTGACAAACTCCAGCTTCTTTGATGAAGGATCAAACTTACAAAACCCAGATCCCGCAAGGACACCAGTATCTACCGTGCTGATCAATTGACACGGACTGCGCCCTGATGGATCCTGCACATCGATCTGATTGTACCAGCCCCCGATGTAGGTCGTCGGCAAGTTGCTCCTGTCCTCATCAGCGGCCTTCTCTGTGATGAAACTAAAGAACTCCTTCTCCGCACGACGATCAATAAAGAGCTTGGAGAAGAGCTTTGATCTTCCCACAAAGTCGCCCGGCGTAATTGAGACCTTAGCACTCTCGACCAACTGATCAAAGGGACCAAAGATCGAGGCCTGCTGGAATTTAAGCTCCTCAATGGTCTTTCTGGGCAGATCCCCTTGAGGGATATAGACGACGCTATTGATCACAGGATTATAGTAAACCCTGGTGCCGCCACCACAGTCCTCAAAGTGATCGACCGTCTTTGCCACGCCATCACAGGCATTGGACTCGAGTCCCAAGGCCAGAAGAAAACTCTTCACCGGACTGTTAATCTCCTCGTTAAGAGACGTGCCAAACGCCACACCATCCTTGTAGGCCATACCACAGAACTGATTGACACAGTTACCCTGCTTACAGGTCTGAGCCTCAAGGAATTCACGCGCAACCGCGCCCTTTGAAGCTGCAGGCTGATACGCGAAGAAATTAAGGACCTCATCATACTTGTCACAGAAGATCGTGTACCCCCCACCAACAGCCTTTGCCAGCTGTTCGAGCTGAAGGGCCACATACTTTGTGCGCGAAGTCCATTCACCATTCTCACAGACATTCTCCATAATGAACTGCTTATCTGCGATGCAGATAGGATTGTTCGTGGGTGGACCCGAGAAGAACGCCTCTGGCTTGTCATTATTTGCCGAAGCGCCATCGATGTTGACCAGACATTGATCATCACGAGGACAGAATCCTTTCTGGCCGCGATCAAAGCGGAACTTAGGCACGGCTTGGACAAAAGCACCATTCAGACAGCGCTGGCCATTGAAGACCTTGAACTTAGGATCATCCTGCTGATTGGAAATGCACTGGTTGCCCGCAAAACAAGCATCAGCAGCGCAACAACCCTGCTTACCGTCATCTGTCTGCACGATCACCAAGGGCCTCTCATCATCGCTCAGCTGCCACTTGCCTTCGACAGAACAGAAAAAGTCAGTCTGACCCCTTGCGTCCTCTAAGACATCACAGACCGGAGACACATTAATGAGCTGCTGAGAGGTGTACATATCCGTCAGACCCATGAGCGGATTGGATTGATTGATCCCACAACCCTGGAAGATACCCAAATAATTCGTCAAGATGCCCTCCGTCGCTGTCGAGGGTTTCGCATCTAAGGGAAAGTCGCCAAAATCCACGTGCGTCGAATTGATACAGCCACCATGCTGCTCCCTGAGACCGTCCCAGGGATCATTATAGGTCTCAGCAGCTTCATCCTGACAACATCGTGTGCCTGTGAACTCAAAATCCGTCTCTGCGCCGCTGGGAAGACGAGCAGCCTCACAGGTCAAGTGGCCGCCTTGGAACGTATCGAGGTCCGTCACCCACTGACCCGTCAGGCCTGAACAAAAAAACCTCAACAACGAACCCTCTTTATACGCATCAAAGGATTCGCCCACCCGGGAGAGATCCGCAGGGGCTGAGGCGATGTGCTGGTTCTGGGCACCTGCACACTCCGCGATCACCTTTGTCGCCTGATCCTCAAAAGGAGGGGCGCATAAATAACCATGATTTGCCACCATGATATCCACAAACTCCTCGACAGGCGGTTCTGGAGGCGGACCCACATAGATTGCACGCAAGTCACCTAAGACTCCAGTAAGCACCGGGTTCTCCACTTTTGAACCGAACTGGAATTTGATGTTCTGATCCTCAGATATGACAATCGCAGTCGTCGGAGCTGAACCCGAATCTTGCGTCTGCTCGGATCCATCACCTTGATCAAAGGGAGAACGCTCCACATCAGCACCACCCACGCCTGCCAGGAAGTCCTCCATCAAACCCAGCGACTCATTAAATTTCATCTGCGTATGATCAGAAGGCAGGCTCTCAAAGATCTCATCAGTGAGATTTGAGGACATCGCGTGGACAAGCGATGATATCGGAGGAAAGAACCGGACTTGACTTTGACCCGAACCCTCAGCATCATTTTTACACAATACCCTGATCACGCTAAACCCCTGGGGTAGTTCAAGATCATAGAGCACGGTACCCCCCGGGACTACTATGCCTGGAAGGTTCCTCGAAGCAGTCTGCTGAGTCTTACCATCCACAGAAATGGTGGACGCCACACCAGGGTCCGTCCTCGCATCACCTGAATCACAGAAGAACCCGACAGGAACTGTCACCTGAGCGGCCATGTAGACATTCGTCTTGAGTCTGGTCTCTGTGAATCCGGAGTAAGGAGTCGCCAGGTTCTCGGCATCCCGAACCGAAGGGCTCTTCTGGCCATTGACACTGTATTCCCATTTGTTATCGCCGCGAGGGACCCTCAACTCAAAGGAAAAGTCGTAATTGAGAGGAATCTCTCCTGCAAAACACCCATGCGCCGTATCGGTGTCGAGGACCACATTCACCGGGCCTGCACACAAGAGAGGAACGACCTTGCCCAGATTAGGCTGAACAGGCATCCAGCCTGAACCCGGCTTACAGAAGAATCCTTGATTATACACGCCGCAATCCTGGTCATCATCGCCACAACAGTTGTTGCCTCCCAAGGGCAAGAACGCGACATCCCCATATTGTTCCTTGCATAAGTCCTCGTCGCCATCTGCGTTAGTGCAGCGCCCATCTGCATCGCACTTACCGTCACCACCTGCGCAGTCTGCGCCCTCGGCCTTCAAAGCCGAACCATCGCTCTCACAACATTCGTTTGCCCTCGGATCACAGACCATGCGAAATGAATTCATGCCGTCAGCAAGCGCCCCTAAACGCTGAGTAGGAAACTCAATCTCTAGATTGCATCGCGGGCTACGGCTTGAACGCGCATAGTGACCTCGCTGAAACAACTCCAGCTTGTTCCATCCCGGGTTCAAGGTCAACTTGCCCTTGGGAGACTCATAGAAGAACTGAGTCACGTCCTGGCCATTGAGAAATGCCCCGCAATAAAAACAGCATTGCGGAGTATCAAACTGGATATCCTTGGAATTCTCGGCATAGAGATTAGTGATATAGTAATCATAATTGCCAAACTGATCGAAGGGAGTGGTAATCGCCATCTCCCCCACCGCATCAGCAAAGGTCTGCGACGGAGCAGTACTGCCTGCGTCGACGAATTCCTGGAACGTAGCGAGCGTATCAAGATCGGTCTCGGCATAGCCCCACTTCCCATCGCCAAAGGCCTGTGCTGAGACCGCAACAAGAGCAAGCCCGAGCATTACAATAAAGAATAGCCTCGAGCCTTGAAATACACCCCTCACCATTGCGTTTGCAAGCGAAAACCTCTTTTATAAATCTTTGTCCAGGCACAGCGGTAGTGAAAACCCGACTTCGCCCACCTCCATATTTTATAAACCACCAAGACCATGGATTCTCATGAACAACAAGCCCACTGAGGACTATGAAGAGAGCTGGAGCATCCCTCGCCTGCTTGCCGGCCTCGCCATCATCGCAATCCTCATAGGACTGTGGTCTTTAGGATCTTTTTGTCTGGACGTTTTGGGAGATGTCGAATTCCAAAGCAGACAATGCCTCGCTGCCGCCGACAAAGAGATCATCTATATGAACGCAATCGCCACATCAAATGCGGACTTGTGCAGTCAGAGCAACGACCCCCTCATCTGCCGTGCCGAAATCAGCAAAGACCCCACCCTGTGCGAACAAATCCCCGACTCCGTCTACAAAGACGCCTGCATCTTCGCCGTCACCAAAGACGCCTCCCGATGCCCCTATATCCCCCTCCTCTGCCAAGCAGAAAGCACAGGCAATGAAGCGCTCTGCCAGCAACTGCCTGAAGCATTAATCACCGAGTGCATCGCAAGCCTGCGCAAAGATCCCTCCCTCTTCATCAGTTCTCAGCAACAAAACTGTCGAGAGAAAGCCTGGCAGATCGTGAGCATCCAACGCGACAGCAAGCTCTTGTGCCAAATGATCTCTGACGCTGATCTCCAGAAATCCTGCCAAGAAGGAAATTCCCCCTAGAATCCTGTTTGATACTGTCTACTCTGGGGGTTCTAAAAAATTTCAGGACATAACTGAGTATTACTCACTTTTTGACTCAGATTTGGGAGCTGCGCGTTTTTTTGGCGTTGCTTCCTCAGTCTTTGGAGCTGCTGTCGCTTGAGGCTTGACTGCTGGGGCGGGAGAAGAGTTCTCTTCCTTTTTTGCCTTCACAGGTTTAGCCTTGGCAGGAGCAGTCTTTGGCGCTGATGCATTATTGCCGCGTACAGCGCGAGGCCTGGCAGCTGCCTTCTTGCCCTTAGGCGATGCAGCAGTCAGTCCCTTCTGCGAGAATGCCTTGACGACAGTATCATGAGAGGCGCCCTTCTTGATATCAAGGGTCTCTTTGAGTGGTTCAAGGTGTAAGATATTGCACTTGCGTCTGCGGGTCTCGCCATCGACAAGCACGTGGCGGTCATCAAGAACTTCAACGACAACACAGGTCTTGCCGGCGTCTCTGCCAGCAAGCTTCAAACATAATCGTCCGACTTCAATCATGGTGTACCTCCGCTCTCAAAGTATGCTGTCACCAGACATACGGGAGATCAGGAACGTGATTTTGCGATGATAGTCCTTCTGGTGCAGGCGCTGCACAAGACTCCTCCAAAAGGGCGCTGTGGGCGCTTGTGGGTTTTTGGCAAGTTCTGCATGACTTTTGCCGTCTCTCGAGGGACTCCTGAGAGTGGCTTGTGACATCCGCCGCATTCGGCCTTTGAGGGCTTGCGTCTGCGATAGTGGATGACTCTGTTGCCTCCAGGAGTGGTGACGTGCACGCGTCTGAAGGTTCGTGAGCGGAATCTTGGACTGACCATACCGAGCATGGAACCCCGATTGCTTTAAAAAGCTTTGCGTGGCTTTTGGGGTGTTGCATAATTACTGTTTGGTTCTGGTTAAGTTGAATAAGTGTGTTCTTGCGCCGTG
>DATDXB010000029.1:0-5321 GCA_035289465.1 Candidatus Nanoarchaeia archaeon | reverse complement strand
CGACATGGGCAAGGTTCATTTAGAAGAATTGGGTGATAACGTGAAAGGAAAGGGATTCCTTATGTTCATTCCTGATTCCCCACGTCCCAAAAAAGATATCAAAATGTAATTAAAAATCAGTCAGCGAAGCTGACTTTCTTGGAGAAGTGGTTCAGAAAGCCGTATTTTTCCAGCGACTTCGAAAATCATTCACAGATGTTTGACGCAATTGATCAGATGGGGCTTTGCCCCTCGTTCATCGACATCAAGGATCGTCAGTGCGCAATTCTCTGGATGGTAATGGTCATATTCCTTGTCGTCGATCTTGAGGACATGCAGCAATAATTGGGCGATGACCCCTCCATGTGTGATGAGGAGCACGGTCCTTCCTTTCTCTTTCTTGGACAGAGTGTCAAACCCCTGTTTGACGCGTTCACGGAACTCAAGGATGGATTCACCACCTTTAGGTTTGAGGGAGAGTAAATCAAGTCCATGTGTTTGCACAAATACCTTCATGCTTCCCAGTGCTTTGTGCTCAAACTCCCCTAGATTGCGTTCTCTCAACCACTGCAAGACTTGAGTCGGGAGCTTGATGATCTTGAGAATCTCCTCCGCGCTCTCTCTTGTCCGCAACAGGTCGCTGAAGTAGGCGACATCGACCTTTTCATCTTTGAGCCGTTGCCCGACCGCTCGTGCTTGCTCAATCCCTTTTTCAGTCAGCTTCGAATCTGCCCAGCCCTGGTTGAGTTTCTGCACATTGTAGTCAGTCTCTCCGTGGCGCACCAAGATGAGTCTCATATGCATCCAGAAGAACGCAGAATTTAAAAAGCTCCTGGCTCAAGCCCTCTAAACGGCCTCGTGGTCTAGCGGCTATGACGTTGCCCTTACAGTGCTGTTTTGCTCGCGTCGCAAGATGCTTGAGCCGCTCGCTCGAAAGAGCTTGAGCCCAAAACGCTTCGGCGTTTTTCCAGTACAAGAAAGGCGAAGATCACCGGTTCGAATCCGGTCGGGGCCATTACGCGGTTTTATGTTGCTTTGTTAGGATTCGGACTCCAGCCGACCGCAGTTGGTGTAAGTTCGAATCCGGTCGGGGCCATTCGTAGTTCGGACTACCGAGCCGTGAGGCGAGTGTAGTCCTAGGTTCTTTCTTGACTCTTCTTTGGAAAAGAAGAGGTGGGAATCCGGTCGGGGCCATTTACGAACGTAGTGAGAAGTGGACCTCTTGAGAGCGTACTCTCGTAGGGGCCATCAGATATCAAACTCGACCAGGATAGGGAGATGATCGCTCACTGTGGTCGATAACGTCTTGGCGGAACGTACGCGCAAATCAGGAGTGGCAAAGACATAATCCAGTCTCCATCGTAGTTTATCTTCAAAAAATCCATTGTACTCGAAGGGTTTTGTGGTCCATGTAGGGACAGTGTACTCGGGCCCGCAATGCGGGAGGATTTCCGAGATTTTAGGTATTGTCTCTTGTTCGGGTGATGTGTTTAAGTCGCCTGTGAAGATAAAGCTCTTACGTTTCTGATTAAGAAGACTCAATAGCTTGTCGATTTCAGCTTTCTTCTTTTCAGTGATTTCGAAGCGATGAGTGTAGGATAGGTGGGTGGTTCCAAACTCGAGGACTTTCCCCTGCACATCAATCTTGGCCAAGGTGCATACCCTTCCTTCGTGAGCATAACCTTGTTGATTGGTTGATGCCTTCTGCACCCAGAATTCTGATCTCTCGATTATGGGCAATTTTGAGAATACGCCATTGCCTTGAGTGTGTCCTTCAGGGAACTTATGTGCGCTTACAAGGTGGTAGTCGTAACCTGTCGCGGCGATGAGCGCCGCATTATCCGCCTTCCCGTTCATTTCGCATCCATCAGTGACCTCCTGAAGGCAAAGGACATCGGCATCAACAGTTTTGATGAATTCAATGGCGCGATGGATATTCTCTTTCCACCAAACATTCCAATGAAGGACGCGTAGTCGCATACAGATAAGGTATCAGTGACTCTTAAAATACATTTGTAGAAGTCCTACATAGTTCCCTTATAAAGGACCACGGGAGTCACGTAAGCGTGTGATTTAAATACCCAAAGTCGGCAAAAAGAGCAAATGGAGCGCGCATATCAGCTCTTTGCAGTCAGTTTCATCCTCATCCTGCTCACGGCAGGAGTGACCTATAGATTGACCCTCAATTCTGTGGAGACCCGTCTTGATGATTTTGAGACACAGTTCACCAGCATGCAGTCCCAGGTGGATTCCAAGCAGACCACGGTCTCAGCTGAGCTTGGTGCCTTGCGCAGGGATCTTGAGGCGAATACTGACGCGATCCGTCAGGCCTTCGGGGAGAAATTCACCCAGCTTGAACAGGCGGTGAGCGTGACCCAACAGCAGTCAGAGACCCAGCTTTCCACAGCGCTCGCAGACATCATCGCGAGTGTCAAGGATGTCCAGCAGAGGTCCACTGAAGTCGAACGTAAGGTGCAGACTGTCGCGGCGGATAATGGGGATTTCTCTGGAGTCGTTGAACAGGCGACCTCTTCAGTGCTGAGTATCCAGGCCGGAATGACCATCGGTTCAGGCTTCTTCATCACTCCGGAAGGTCTTGTGGTGACCAACTTCCATGTCGTTCAGGGAGCCCCAGACATCAAGGTCATCACATCAAACAAAGTGACGTATCGCGCCACATTGCTGTCGTATGATGAGGCTGCGGATCTCGCGCTCTTGCGTCTGGTGACGCCTAGCCAGGACTTTCCCTTTCTCCAATTCGCTAATTCCGATGAGGTCGAGGCGGGCGAGCCTGTTGTCGCTATCGGAAGCCCTGGTGGGTACAAGTTCAGCGTCAGTAAGGGCGTGATCTCTTCAAAGGAACGCCGTGACTCAGGTATTGATCTCTTCCAGCTAGACATATCGATCAACCCAGGCAACTCAGGTGGTCCTGTGCTTGACCGCAGAGGCAAAGTAGTGGGCATCGCCGTGGGCTATCGCGAGCTTGAGGTCTTTGGTCTTGAGCGCATGGGTTTTGCGATCCAATCAAACTTCGCCAAGCAGAAGATTGACAAGATGCGCGAACAAGTGTTCTCGCAGATTTAATGCGGTTAGTAGTTGTTTCTCAAAAAGAAGAAGAAAAAAGACGCCGGCGCCGGGACTTTCAAACCTCGGTACCGCAAGGTTTTTGAACCCGGATGCCCTTTGCGGGCAATAGCCTGTCAAGCTACCGGTTGACCTGATAAACCATCGCCGGCATCTTTTGGCGCTCTTCGCGCCGCTTTTCTTTGATTTGATCTTCTTAATCGCACTATCGTGAGGAATTCCGAAAGGTTTTCAGCCCAGGCGAAAGAATGGGTCCTTCCAGCGAATATTCTTCAGAGAACGGCGGCTTTATCGGAAAAACAATAGGCTTGAGCGGAAAAATTGAGGGATGAATTCCCGTAGATTAGCCCGTGGTATCGACTAATTTGCACAAATTGGACGTAAGGTCTCTCTAAGTGTAGTTCCTAGATCCCTCCAGGGCTGACCTTCAATCGTTTGGGTATGGTAGGAGATATGGGTAAAAAATTGAAGGGGAACAACGTGAGTAGAGTTGTTGAGCATAAATATTGGTGGCCAAGGCCCTAAGTCTCTGTAGGGACCACCTTGTTTTAGGGCAGCACATGTTCCTGCAGATTTTGAGCTGAAATTCTTATCTCCTCCACTCTCATAAAACACTTGGATCTCTCTGAGGAACGTATCATAGTTCTCTTCTGACAATTGTTCAATGAGGTACGAGCCGATAGCAAAGGGGCCAATGGAGTAGAAGTACACAAGAGTCCTATTCTCATCTAAGGTGATGATTGCTTGTTCTCCACTAGTCCACGTGTAGTGATAGGCGAAAACGAGGCTGGTTTCTTCCAGACCTCTTGATACGGGAGGTGCTTGTTCTGGCGGTGCGGATAGAGAGGTATAGACGCATCTCTTGTTGAAGCATTGTACTTGAACCTGTGAAGCGCACGGTTTGCAGACTGCGAATGGATGTGCATATCCAAACAGGCACTGGTGATTCCAATTCTTGTTCACTGGTTGGGGGCAAGCGCATGAAACACTGCAGGAAGTCTGCTTGAGGGCACAATCCGAATCGGTAGTGCAGCTATTATCTAGGGGACCATAAATGAGGTAGTTCACAGGTTCATTGAATATGGCTAAAAAACCAAGTCCTGCAGAAAGGACGAGAAGCGCAAGTACTCCTATCAGGAGAATACATATTATCCATGGCTTCCTCATAAAGAAAGGGACCCGAACAAACCTTATTAAAGATGTGCTTCTTGGTCTGTGTAATGAGCCTGAAGATAAATCTTGGATTTTCTATATTACTCTTAGGTATATTGTCGACTCTGAGCCTCATCATCTCTTGTACGAATCAGAGTCCAAGTGTTGTTGACTTTTCTGGATCGTGTCAGAGTCAATGCGAAGATGAAGAGATGCTCAAGGCTCGTATCGAGGAATATTTTGGGCTTGCCCCAGAGACCTACATAGTGATGTGCAGTGAATGTCAGTTTGACAGGGGAGGCGGTTTCAAAGCACGGCTTGAAAAAGATGGCACTCCTCTTGAGGTCGCCTATCATTGGGGTTGGTGTAGTTCTGGCGGTGCGGATTGCGGCCACGACTTGTGTTTTTCTTCACCGAGGGCATTAGGTGATACCTGGGACGTAGTCAAGAAAAAAGCGTGCGAACAGACAGGAAGGTTTCTTCAAAGGTGTTCTGCGGGCGAATTTGAACAAGGTTGGCTCAAGAAGACTCTTTCTTATACTATCCAGGAGAGCAGGAGTGATCAGTCGATTCAACCTTGGAAGCCCGATTGTTGGGAGGCCTGGTCCTCCAACAAGGCATCATAAAATCATCTGTCTTATCAGTAGAGCGAGGACTTATCGTTGAATAAGAAAAAGACGCCGGCGCGGGGAGATTCAACTCGCGGAGGACCGCAAAGTATTTGAACCCCGATATCCCAGAGGGAAACCAAGGTTTCAACTTGGCGGGCAACCGAATTGCCCAACGCCGGCATCTTTTGGCGCTCTTCGCGCCACTTTTCTTTGATTTGACCTTCTTAATCGTAGTATCGTGAGAAAATCCGAAAGGTTTTCGGCCCAGGCGAAAGAATGAGTCCTTCCAGCGAATATTCTTCAGAAATAAGAGACGGTATCGGAAAAACAATAGGCTTGGGCGGAAAAATCGCAGAGAAATGATCCCGACTAGTAGTCTGACAATTTAATTATGAAACATTTATATAATTGCAATTCTGCCAGCCTTATATGGCCCAGATTAAACTAAAAAAGAAGGAGATCAAATATCTCAACACATTTGTCAGCAAAGGCAGT
>DATDXB010000028.1:0-3190 GCA_035289465.1 Candidatus Nanoarchaeia archaeon | reverse complement strand
CGCGTGGTGATCTTGTTATCTTGAAGCTCTGCCCTTGAGTACTCGATGGAATCTGTCGAAGTAGCATCAAAGTTCTGTCTCGCCAGCCATTCACGCTTAAACACCAATAATGGCGCTTGCGAACTCAACAACACATGGTGGTGGGGGAGCGAGCTCATGAACACCGTGTCCAATTGTCCGAGCTGAGCATACTTGTTATACATCGTCACGCGTTGGGGACCGAGTTCTCTTGCCGTGAGCAGTTTGCCTGACTCTAAAATCGCAAGTAGGGTATCGATAGTCCTTACGCCATGAACAGGCTCCATTTTCCTTGCGATCTCAAGAGCGACGTCATACGCTTCTGGACGAGCATCCGGCTTGAGCGTGATACCTTGGAGGCGCTCGTGTAGTTTGACAATGGGGTTAACATTGGGGAGGGTCTGACGAACACTCTGCCGCGCTTGTTCAGGAGTCAATGGCGGTCTTGCCGGCGCTTGCGGTGCTGGGGCTACTTGTTGAACCGCAAGGTTCTGCGCTCTGCTGACTTCGCCTTCTAACTGGGCGATAACTTGATAGTACGGATCGGATTGCGGGAGCTGCACCTGGTCGAGGGCCGTGCGGATCTCCTGGAGCGCTTTTTGAGCTGAGGCGAAGTCTCGGTTTTGAGATGCTCCTTTTGCCCGTTCAAGACGTGTATTGATGAATGCCTTGTTCGGACAACCTGTGGCACAGCCGCTGATCTCAGAATTTGCAGGGGCCAAGCTCGCCTGCGCCACCAGATCATCTATACTCTCTTGCACTTGGGCCAATTCTTGTGCGGCTGCTTGTTCTGCTTGGGCCTTTATTGTTTCTTCAAGGAGTTGCTGTACATTGAAGGTAGCTCTTTGTAATGTCGCACTTGATCCCTGGAGATATATCCCTAACTTGACCGCATCAAATATTGCTTTGTTTGAAGGAGTATATAATCTCTCGACTTCATTTGACATCGCTTGTACTTCGCCTGACAAGAACTCAATCGCAGCTCTGCGTTGTTCAAGCGGGAGGTTCTTGATGTGCTCGATGCGTCCTGGGATCATCACCGACGCTTTCAAGAAGAGTGTCTCCACTTCTTGTATGGCTCTAATGCGCTCTTGATCCGTGATCGCTTTCCCATTGGCATCAGTGAGGATCGCCGATTCTGGTACCCCTGTGGCTTGGCGTGCCGCTTCAGAGGTAAGCGCTGACCGGCCTACATCAATGATCTTGATCTGGCCATCGTCCGTCACGAGAATATTGCCGACATGTAAGTCCCTATGTACCGCGCCAGCCTGATGAAGCGCTTCAATAATGACTTCGATACGTCGTTGTACGTCGGGGGAGATTCCACCGACTTGATTGATTCTCTTACCCTTGACTTCCTCCATAAGGAAGCCCTCAAGTCCGGTCGTCGGGTCACGCACTGTACCATCATAGCCCACAATCCCGCCAAGAATCCTCCCTTGTCCATCTCTAACCTGGCTAAGCCTCGCTGCGGGAGAATTGAGATAACTCAACAGCGCCTGTTCTCGTTGCACATCGCCTGCGAATTCCGGATAGTTGATCTTGAGTGCGTAGTCCTTTGGTCCTTCCGGCGTCATGACTGTGACGCGCTGGACAAATCCTTGATCCCCGCTGGCGATGTAGTCTCGGAGGAGAACTTGTTCAGGTTTGCCTCCCACGTCGATGGTCTGTATCCCTACGCGACGAGAAAGGGCTTCGCCAAAGGATATCCCTGGAGTGTTGGTAATCTCTTCAAGGCCTCGTCCAGTCACCTTAAATGGTGCTGCCCCCTCAATAGCCAACTCATAGGTCCCTGATGAGGGATCCAAGGTGACATCGACGGATTTTCCATTTACAGTGATAGTCTTGGCCTTTGCGATAAGCTCTTGTGAGGGAATTGAAGCCGTCTGACTCTTGGCAAGATCAACAAGACGCTGTTCGAGGACGGCAACAGCACTTTGAGGCGCAGGAGGAGTCGGAGCGCTTGGCACTATCGCTGAGGGCGGAGGAAGGATCTTGTCGAGCAGAGTTCTGGTAGTAGTCACGTCGACTTGATCCACAAGACCTTGACGCGCTTGTGCTAGTTGAGTGATCAGAGTGAGTTCTTCTGAGGAGAAGAGATTTGAGTTTCGGGCAAGCAAGACGACCAATGTCGATTCCTCTATGTCCGGAGTGAGCGCGATCTGGTTCTTGACGAGCTGAGGATCCTGTGCGATGATACGGCCGAGGATAGTCCTTGTGGCGGCTTTTGCGATATCATGCACGTCACCTTCGTCCACTGCGGCATCAAATGACTTTCTGCTTGCGTAAGCGAGATCAACACCATCTTGCACAGAGACAGGCATCTGCTGGGCCAGCTGTTCTAATGTGACTGCACCAAGACCCGCATCCTCTGTGACACGAGCTAATTCTGGAGCCCCATAGAGCACCTCTCCATGCCTGAAGATGTTCGCCCAGAGCCAGGCACGGGATTGGGTAGAGGATTGCTGTGTGCTGAAGATGACCTCATCAACGCCGATATTTCCTGTCGTCAAGGTATCGGTGTCATGAGCGAAGAACTGGACGCGATCGACGACGGAGGGATCGACACGTTCAGATTCGGCCTTTCTGCGATAGGCGTCTTTGATGTTGTTGACCAGATCCTCCAGCTGGCCCTTCTCTTGGCTTGTCAACTTGTCGACGAAGATATTGATGTCTCTATCACTGACACCTGGTTGGTATTCCTTAGTGACTGCTGAGCCTCCTTCGATCACTATCGGGTTTCTACATCTGCCAGCACAAATCGCCTGGATCCGATGGGTGAAGTCATAGATGAGGGCTTCAGCGATCACTTCTTGAGCCATCTGCTCTCTGCTCACTGGAGCATCGATGCGCCCAAGTCGCTTAATGATGTGAGGCGCGATCGCCTTCGCTTGTTCAGGATCAAGACCTATTGCTTTGATCCCACCCTCTACGCGCTGTTCGAGGCGCACTTGGATAGGGACTGCTGCGGGAGGACCTGGTTCTGCAGGGAGGCCTTCTCTCTCCAGGAAGCCTGCAGGAGGACCAAATATCGGATCATGGAGCGCATCGACCAGCTCCGAATCGCTATTCGCCGCGTCATTTGCGGCCATGGAGAATCCTTTGGAAGGATCCGCTTTGATCTTGACTGTCTTTAATTCGGCGATCTTGGCAAGGCCCTCGTTGCCGAGTT
>DATDXB010000027.1:0-2638 GCA_035289465.1 Candidatus Nanoarchaeia archaeon | reverse complement strand
TCCTTACGGAAATGTGAACATTCCTCATTTTGACAAACCACTTTTATTTTGCTTCTCGGTCTAGCCATAAGATCACACCTCTTTTTTCAAACTATAAAAGAATTACTTATTTATTAAGGTATCTATATTAGGACAGTGCCTGATTACGTAAGAAGTAATGGTGGACTAATCCTTGACAATATCCTCTTCCACATCAGGATAGTCAATATCCGGCGGCCTGGTCTGTTGGGAATGTGGGACTGGCTTTGCGACCTCATATTCTGGGAGGTCAGGATCGCCTGAACCTGGCTCGTCATCAGCGCCTGCTTCTTCTGTTTCGGCATCACCTTTGGCAGGCACCGTGGGGGATTGTTTGGTGATCACGACGTCTTTTGCGTCGTCAAGCTCCTCGTTTTGAGGCGTTACTTTCTCCGGCGAAGCAGGAGGTGCTTGAGGAGGCAAGGATGCTGCCAATCCCTTCTGCTTCTCCATCACCTCTAATGTGCCAAACTTGCCCGTAGAAAGCTGTAACTCGCCCCTGAACTCACCCACATAGCCATTGGTGATCTTGACGAGGTCCCCTATCGATAATTTCCCGACTTGGTCGTTCCATAATGAGATAGTAATCGACACAGTAGGATCCTTGAGCTTTGCTGAAGAGACCTGAGTCTCCCCTGCCGGAGTCTTCACTGAGCGAGGCGGCGAGACCGAGATTATCTCTCCTGATACCTCAACTGCACTCTGTCGAGCCTTTAGGCTGGAGATGTCCATACTAGGGCATAAGTGAATGGTGTATTAAAACGTTTCCCGCTGGTATTAAGAAGTAGGCGGATTCAGAGGTATCATGCGGAAATGCGCTATATTTGATATGGACGGCACGATCGCCAATACCTTGCCCATGGTGGTTGATATCGTCAATCGTATGGGCCCTGACTACGGAGTCGACCCTATCAAGGATGTCAACAAACTGAGGGAACTGCCTTCTGAACAGGTGTATAAAGCGCTGGGTATCTCACGCATACGATTTTTGAGGCTCTTTTATCGCGTGCGAGAAGAATTGGGCTTGTCTGTGGCATCCGCACCATTATTTGAAGGGATTGTCCCTGTCCTTGAGGACTTGAAGAAGAGTGGTGTGATCCTTGGCCTGCTCTCCACAAACTCTGAAGACAATATGTACCGCTTCCTTGACGCACATGGACTTGACTGCTTCTCCTTTGTGGAATCAGGAGGCATCTTTGGCAAAGCAAAAGTCATCAAGAACATCATATCATCACGCGCTATTGATCCTAAGAGCTGTTTTCTCATCGGGGATGAGACCAGAGATATCGCTTCCTCCAAAAAAGCAGGAGTGCTGTCTGTCGCCGTGACGTGGGGATATAATACTCAACGTGTTTTAGAAGCAAAAAAGCCGACTTATATCGTGAATACACCAAAAGAACTCTTACGCACGATCACCCCACTCTAAGAGTCCACTATCGACTCACTCAGCGTCCTCTTTAGGAGCGGCAGTGACCTCTTGGCCAGCTTCGGAGAACTCAATTCTGTTATCCAATAATGCTTTGATCGTCTCTGCGATGCGCTCCATCGGGACTCTCACTTGTTTGGTCGTATCACGACACCGGACTGTGACTGTGTTGTTCTTTCTGCTATCAAAATCAATGGTGACACAGTAAGGAACACCGATCTCATCCATACGCGCATATCTTCTTCCGACGGAACCTGAACGGTCATACATCGTCTGGAAACTGTTCTTGAGGAGCTTGTGCGCGTGCAGCGCCTCAGTTTCAAGTTTGTTGACCAAAGGAAGGACAGCGACTTGGACTGGCGCGAGTCTCTTTGGAATGGCAAAGAGGTCACGCTCTTTGTTGTCCTCTTTTGACGAATAGAACAGATCCATCAATGCAAAGCAGGGGCGGTCCGTACCAAAGGCGATCTCCAAGATGTGCGGAGTCTGTTTCTTATGCTCTTGATCCTGCCCCTTGAGCTCTGTCTTTGAGAATTTCTCGTGTTGGGTGAGATCATAATCTCCCCTGTCATGGACACCACAGCACTCGACCCAACCAAACGAATTGGTATACACCTCGATATCCCACGCATCCTTTGCATAGAACGCTTTTTCATCAGAATGATGCTGTCTGAGCCTCAGACGATCTTTTGGGATACCCATGCTCACAAAGAGCTCGTACGCAAGATGAAGAGTCCAGGCATATGCTTTTGAACCCAGGAGTTTGCTTGAGACCGCCTCTTTGAGTGTGATCTGCTTGGGAGATTTATTGGCCTTCTGTTCCTTCTCATCCCACAGAGGAAGCGAAAGTCCTTGGATCTCTGCAAAGGGAACGAAAGTCTGCTTTTGATCCTCATAGATGAAGAGCTGACCCTCGGCTTGCGTGAATTCTCTGCACCTGAGCATGTGCTGTCTTGGTGAGATCTCGTTTCTGAACGCTTTTCCGATCTGGAAGACTCCGAAGGGGAGTTTTTCACGGAAGAATCTGAAGTAACGCGGGAATGGAAGGTATGTCGTGGTTGCGGTCTCTGGACGGTTGTACGCATCAGTATCCACGCCGATGGTCGTGCGCATCATCAAAGTGTGATCCTTGGCCTTCTCCTGGAACTTGCCCCCACACGAAGGACAGAGAATCTTGTGTTTGACGACAAGGGA
>DATDXB010000026.1:0-4443 GCA_035289465.1 Candidatus Nanoarchaeia archaeon | reverse complement strand
TCCTTACGGAAATGTGAACATTCCTCATTTTGACAAACCACTTTTATTTTGCTTCTCGGTCTAGCCATAAGATCACACCTCTTTTTTCAAACTATAAAAGAATTACTTATTTATTAAGGTATCTATATTAGGACAGTGCCTCTTTGACGATGCGGTTGCGCTCTTTGTCGATTGAGCAGAATGGGCAATTCATCATGTTGAATGAATCTCGATTGTTCTTTAATCTTTTCCCCCTGTTCATGGCAGGAATGTCAATTTCTTATAATTCTGCGACCAGAACACGATCTTTCTGATCTCCTTGAATCTTCCTCTCAATTCATTGAGGAGAGTCTCCAATTCCTGGCGGTCATGGACCTCGACTTCAATCTCGATATCACAAGTACCGATGATCTTCTGGAGCCATACGACATTCTTGTGCATATCTGCCCAAGACTCTATTTTGGGCAAGACGGAATTGTCGTCGAGATAGATTTCCAGGAAATAGTTGATATATCCTAATCTCGATATGTCAATCTCTGCGCGATAACCAAGAATGACCTTCTTCTTTTCTAATAGGCGGAGTTTATGAGAGACCGTCGTTTGAGGGATCTTGAGCGACCGTGCGATCTGAGCGCTTGAGACCCTGGCATCCTTCGCAAGTTCCTTGAGGATTATAAAATCCTCTTTATCGTAATCGACCTTCTCACCAGGTTGCAGAGTCAGATTTTCACTATGTTCTTTTATGTTGAATAAGTAGTCTTTGGGATACTGTCGAAAGGTGCAAATGAGGGAGTGATTATATTTGATGAGGGTTCTCCCTAGCTTTTTCTTGATGTTCTCAATGATCTTTTCAATTTCATAGACTGAGGTCACCCAGACCACAATTCCATATCGATAAGGATAATCCATCCTAAATATCATCCCTGCGTTGATCTGCTGGTCAAGGAAGGCGATAAATTCCATTTCTTGCTTTGGGTCCATCTCTTCTAAGTCCAGATAGAGTCTTGATGTGTGATACCCCAGTTTGTGCATGTCCAACACAGGGAAATAACGGACAATGATGCCTTCCTCATGAAGACGATTGATGCGATAAGCCACCACATCTTTGTTGGACTTTGTCGCTTTAGCGATCGCTGTAAGGGGCATGCGGGCGTCCCAATCTAGAATCTCTAAGATTTTGTAGTCTAATTTATCCATCTTGAAGTAATAAATCTAATAACTCTATTAAAACTTATTGCTTAAAAGATGATAATTTGGCATTAAGCTTTATATCATTCAAAGCTCCAACAGTTAACATGTTCGAATGGAAAAACCTGGCCCCAGGGCTTGTCCGGCAACGAGTCATCATTGAGTGCACAACCACGACTTTGGTAGGACCTGAAGACATCAAACGTTACCTCTCTGAGCTCTCAAGAGTGGTCAAGATGCACCCTCTCTCAGAACCCTGCGCTTATCCCGCAACGAGCCCTTCTGGGAAGTTCATGGGCTGGGGAGGATGGATCCATTGGGTGACTTCGGGGGCGCATGTCTATTCCTATACGACGGAGCCCTTTCTCTTCACAGTCGACGCATATACTTGCAAACCTTTCTCAATAGAAGCTGCTGCCGAATTCACCAAGAAGTTCTTCAAAACCCTAACACTGGTATACAAGGAAGTGGACATCTAAGGTAGCCACGTCTTGGGATTCGCCAATTTCTTAGGCAAGTAGTCGCTGATGACATAGTTCAAGCCGTGTTGGGCAAAGGCCTGCTGTTCGACACGCTTCTTCATCGCGACCATCTGGTCAAGGGCCTTCTGCCATTCCTTGTAATACTTGACAAAGGGGTCATTTTTCATACCATCCTTGACGCGTTTGATGTCAATATCCTTTAACGCGTGCGTCGGCAGTTTGTAGTCAATGATGTCCTGGGGAGTCACGCCGATGAACTTCGCCCGCGGTACACAGAAGAACTTGTTGATATGCGCGGCATTGCCTGAACCCACCTTGAGCGTACGATATATGTTGAGGTATCCATACGGATCGCCATCGGTGAAGACATAGACTGGCACGCTGATATCATCGCTGAGCCTTCTGATGAACCTGCGGCAAGCACGAGTCGGGACGCCACCCATCGAGATCAAGATGCAATTCGCTGTCTTCCAATACTTGTGTTTGACCAAGCGCTGGAACATACCGGCGGTCTCAATAGCCAGGATGAATTTGGCATCAGTCTTGAACTTGAGATGCTCGACAGAGTTAGGAATCGAATAGGCCCCACTGCCAAACTGGGTGCAATCGATGACGATATCTTTCCCTGTCTCTGGATCGCGATCCACCACTTTGAGGTTTCCCGCGATCTCGCCACCCTTCTCCTCAGGGATGAAGTTCATCTGCTCACGGTTGACCTGCAGCATGGCCTCGATATCATCCATGACCGTGTCTGATTCGGGCTGTTCGTCGAACTTGGCCTCATCCCAGTTCTTAGAAATGTAATACATCTCTCTTTTGGTCGCGATATCGTCCTTCTCGACGAGTTCGCGTGAGATCGCCATCATGTGCAAGGTCTGAGCGAAAGTCTTGATCGTTGATGCGGTGAGTGTGCGTTCTTTGCTTTTGCCAAGCAACTCGAAATATCCCTCTTTTTCATCGAATTTGACATTCTGCAAGCTACGCAAGGGAAAGCTCAATTCTGGCGCTTTCTTCTTGGAGATATCCTTGACGACGCCCTCACCAATCTCAATCATGCGATCTGCTGCAAGTTGCTTGTTTCTTTTCTCAGTCATCAGTCGTCCTCAGGAGTCTCCTCTTGTTCACCGATTGACGCGAACTCCTCGTCAAACTCGGCATTCTTGCCTTCGTCAAAGCCCACGTCCTCACGCTCGCCGCGCACTTTCTCAAGGATCTCCCGGAGATTGTCTTCCATAGACTTCTTCTCCGTACCCTTGAGCTTGAGTAGTTCGATTAAGGCCTGAGCCACATGAGGGATGAATTTCTCGATATAATCACGCTTCTTGTTCTCGGCACCAACTCTCTGTTTCTTTCGGATATAACTTGAGAGTTTGCGCCCGATCTCCTGCAGAGCAAGGCGCATCTCTTTGATGATCTCTGGATAGTGAGCGATCGCCTCTTTTGATTCTGACGTGAACGGCACCCACACCGACGCGATGTGCAAGACGATCGTACACGGGCCTTGAGGCATCGAGCCCTCACTCTGGCTTAACCCATAGGCCTTGAAATTGATACTCGTGATCGCCTTTGTCGAAGCGCAGGCTCCCTGTTGGTAGAGCAAGGGGACGCGATTTGCGAACCTGAGGATGTTAACTGATTCTTCAGCAGGCTGGTCTCCGCCATACGCCACTGCGGCTTCAACCACAAAGGGATTTCCTCTATAGACTGCCGGAGGACGAGAGACTGAATCATAGAATTCGGCATTGACCTCCTTCTTGAGACCCTTAAGGAGCTGTTCAGCGCCAATCGGACAAATGCAGTCCGTGGTCGGAGCCATCAACTTGGTCTTCTTGACACCCTCCATGAGCATCTCGACCTGCTCGCGATTGAGACTGTTTGGTTTGGTGTTAGGCAAGAGCCTTGCATTCTCACAGATCTGTTTTGCGGATTCTGCGCCGACTCTGCTGAATTCCTGAGTGAGGAATGATTGTAAGGTACGCGACTCTGTGCGCTGCAACATTTCCAGCATGTAACCGAGCTCGACACCGTAAGGGTGAGGCTTGATCGCCTTAGACTGGGGCGGCATCTGCTCGACAGCTCGAGGGAAGATGATCTGTTCTGCTTTTGGCGTCGTGTAGATGATGGTCGCGTGCGGATTGGTGATCGCAGTCTGCTTGAGATAGGCATCGACTGAAGCAGGACCCTTCATGTACGACGCTTCTAAGTCGATCTCGACTCGTGTGCCATGTTCCTTTGCCCACTTGACCGTTTCCTCCTTGATGAATTGCGGCGAATTGGTCTTGGTATCGAGCTTGAGCTCCACTTGATGAGCATCAAAGTCCTTTCCGATCTTAGACTTGATCTTCGCTGGTCGTCCTGTCGTCAACTGACCATACATGACCGCTGCGCTGATACCAATACCCTGCTGACCTCGCGCCTGCCTGAGCGTATGGAACTTTGAACCGTACAACAATTTGGCGAAGATGTTACCCATCTGCTCCTTGACAATGCCTGGCCCGTTATCCTCAATGATGACCTTGAATCGATCATTGGTCATGTCGATGAGCTCGATAGAAATCTCGGGCAGGATACCTGCCTCTTCACAGGCATCTAAGGAATTATCCACTGCCTCTTTTACTGCAGTCAGGAGCGCTTTACGCTTGTTATCAAAACCCAGAAGGTGACGATTTCGTGCGAAGAACTCTGCGACTCCGATCTCTTTTTGTTTTTTCGCCAGTTCGTGTGCAATCGTCTGCTGTTCTGCCATTATTCTTTGCCTATCATCTCATTTCTCGCTTGTACTTTGTGTTGCCTT
>DATDXB010000025.1:0-7724 GCA_035289465.1 Candidatus Nanoarchaeia archaeon | reverse complement strand
AAGGCTTCCCCCCATCGTGTCTTTGAGACTTCCTATCGTGTCCTTACCCTTAGCATACACAAAAATAACACTATACAGTTTGTCTGTCGATAGGCTGTTGGTGATGCTATCCTGAGGGATCTGAAATCTTGATGGATCGTCAAAGAGCTCTTTGAATTGATCAGTCTGCACACCTGATAACTGCTCCATATAGGTCTGGGTTTGAGCAGGTGGACGGGAATTCGCCAAGAACTGATTAAGACCCTCAAAGCTTTTTTGAGGCGACTTCTTGTCAAATTCCATATAACTACATACATTGCAATACATCCCCTCTGCGCCAAACAAATTGAGCTCTCCCCTACCAAAATCACCCCAACAGGAGAGCATCGCATCGCCCACTGCCCTAAACGCAGCCTGCTTTGTCGTGAGATCCTCAGACTGGACCATGACCTTGATCTCTTCTGGAGGACAATCCAGGTCACGCGCGAATGCCTCTGCAAAGTAAGTATTGGCGATTGCTTGCTGTCTTACTGAGGTCGCACATTGCGCCCTGGTGAAGGTCTTTTCCGCTACTGTGCCTGTCTCCTTGAGCAAGGGGATCATCACCACAAGAATCGTGATCGCCACAATCATCGAGATCATTGCGATGTGGGAGATGTCCATCCCTAGTTTAGCAAGCTTTGGCATTGTGTGAACTCTGGTCCTCCTGGGAATTGTTCAACAACGATGACGGGGGCAAGCTCGACATCCTCGCCGACTTTTGTCTTGAGCCAATCCCATGTTGCTGTCGGCGTGTATTTGAAGAAGACCAGATACTTCTGATTGGCATTGATAGTTTCTGGAACCTTATACACCAAACCACCCTTTGATGTCGCTGTTGCGGCCTCAAAGAACTGAGCCCAAGAGGTGTCTGGATCCCTATAGAGTCGCTCTGTATAGGCCTTCCAGGATGAGGAAACATATGATTCTTGCGCTTTCTTGTCTTCGCTAAATTCCAACGACGAACAGAGGGCACATTGCTGATCGCTCCAGATCGTCCCCGATGTCGAAAAGTCAATCATCCCATCCCCAAAACTTCGTGCGCAATCCTTGATCTCTTGAAGGAATCTTGCATTCACCTGATCGGGGGATTCATCCTCAAGAAAGATGATGTCTCGATCACAATCAAGAGGGAATAATGTCGCGCTTGTGCCAGACTTCGCCAGAGCTCTTGCTTTTACGGAAAGGAGACATCGCTCGATGGGTTCTTGCGATGAGGCTTGCTCCTGGATGACCTGCATGACGGTGAAGAGCGCAATCGCTGAGAGTAAGACAATCACTATAGGCACGACAAACTCCAACGCAGCTCTCTTGTTCATCTGATGGTCAGTGTACCCTCCAGAATCCTCTGCGTGACCATGAGCAATGCTAAGAAGGCGACGAGGATCAGAATGATGATGACTATACTCTTTGTGCTGAGGTCTAAGAGTCCCTTTCTCATCTGATTATCGACGATAAAGAAGGTATAAAAGAGTTGCGATTAGGAGGTTCGGGGGATGCAGCAACATGCTTTATCGACTCCCGTCTGATCCTTGAACACACCGAACATCTGTTCCTCTGCGGGTGCACAACTTTCTTTTAGTTCACCATTCATCCCCAATGCTTGACAGGTACGTATGCACTTTGGAAGTCCAGTTTGTTGTTGACCCACTTCTTGCGTGAATATGCCCAAGCGTCCAGTAAAGACTGCGATGAGCACCACTAAGACCAGTAATCCTAATGCTGCGATGATGATGGTATTAATCGAGATGTCCGCCTTGCGGTGATGGGTCTGCTGCGACTTCTTATGAGACTTCTTTTGGCGGGACTTCATCAAGGTACTGACCTGGTCAGGGGTTATATAAACGTATCGTACTGCGGAACTGCTACTATTGGCTGTTTAAGGAAAATACTCAAGCTCTAGCTATGGCTGTTGATGCGAACTACCCGAATAATTTCCAAGAACCCTTTGTATCTCATTGGAAACACGTACTTCGGAAGGTCGCTCAGATCCTCTCGCTTCCAGTAACAACCATTTTATTGATGGTTCAACGGTAAAAAACTTTTCATTCCCTTCAGATTTCGCCTTTATTGCGCACAGCGCTCTCAATTTATTCGTGACCGGAGAGATATTTTGTTTGAGTTTTTTCAAATCACCCGCAATTTGTTTGTTCGTCACTTCCCCATTATTAAGTATATGTGTAAGGACGTCTTTTTCGAGAGGTGTCAGTTTGATCAACCACCTGTTCTTTACGATTTCCGGAAGGATGATCTTTAGATCATCACCAGAAACTACTAAGGGTGTGTCTTTGACAAGTCCTTTTAGGGCTGTGGATAATGCATTCAATATGTATCTGAGATTTCCCGCATGTAGTGAATATAATAGGGCTAGAGCATCATGAGTATATGGATTTATATGCTGTAATCCCCCGATAGATAGTTGCCTAATTCTCTTTTCCAACAATTCTTTAATCTCCGCTAATGACAGATTTTGCAGAATTATCGGACTTTCAGCCATAATGCTTTGTACGCGCGGCATATTACCGATTGTTTCCGATACAGTGGTTCCTCCAATAAAAATGAATTTAGTATTTTTAGTTTGAATGAAGTCGCGTATTGAATTGAATAATCGCGTGAGTTCTTTTGGCTCGATAATTTCGAGATTATTGTAGCTTAACACTATTTCGCGGTAACCCATTTTCTGTATTTCTGCGACCAGTTGTTCATAGAAAGCATGTAAAGACTGTATTGTGGGCGTAGGGATGTTCACGGCAGTCGTAGACCCATACCCTACGCCTACAGCCATTACATTTAATGAATAGTTCCGATCCTTTCTTTCCACAATATCAACAAGCAGCTCCAGTTTTTTCCAGACATCGGTCGATATTTGCCCTGCGTCTAAATCCGAACGTAGCTTGATGGTGTTGTGAATGGCTGCCAAGGTGTTAAGTATAAAGTCTGTCCCAGTCCATTCAGGTTGTGTTTGAATCTCTTTTAGTGTAGTAAAAAATTGTTTAGTGGGCGCATTCGCCCGCACATAGTTGACAAATGTAGTCTTTCCAACTCCAACATCTCCTGTGACTAACAATCGGGAACCCCCACGACTCCCGATAAGGGTTTGTAACCTCTTTACTTCTTCCCCCCTTCCAACAAAACCGAGGCGGATATCCACCCCGCCGAAAAGAGAAAGCGGCTCTGTAAAGAATGGATCGCTGTTTAGACCATATAACTCCCATATGTCTTCGTATTCTTGCATGGTAATGATATACCCACCTAGGTTTTAATTATAATGCTATTTATCATTACTACTATATAAAACTTCCCCCTTTTCGAAAAGAAAATACCCCTACTAATGCTCTTTCTTAATTACTTCCAACTACATGATCGTAATAAGAGTGTAATGTAAAAGAGCATTACGAGTACCATTGCGACCTAAGTTGAAGGTTTTAAGCTCCTAATACCGGAACAATGTCCGGATGTGAGAGGAATCCCTCCCTCTTGACGTCCTCCATGATGTGATGGACCTCTTTGCCCTTGATCGTGAAGCGTTGATCCACGCTGTCCATAAATTCCTCAAGATCATTGAGGTTTCGGCAAATGACCTCGCACATGAAGTCATAACCATTGTTGACCTTGTAGAGCGAATTGACCAGGATGTGGGCCTGCAGGAAGTCTCTTGCCGCCGCCTTGTCCTGAGTCCTCAGCTTGAGCATGACCTGCGCCTTTGTCGTATACCCCCACTGGGCAAAATCAGTGAGCACGGTAAACTTCCAGCTCTCCTTGGCCCTGATGATCTCATGCAAGGTCGAGATCGGCACCTTAGTCATCTTGCTCATCTGCGTCAGGGTACGCCTCGAGTTCTGCCTTAACGCGCTCAACACCATTAAATCACGTTGTTGTATATCCATATTTCATCACCTCAACTTGATGAGGATGTTTAGCCAGATGAGAAGTATATACCTTTTCCTTAATACCTATAGTCTGCCTTATACCTATAAGGTAAAGGAATAATTATATACTCTTACTCCTACGAGTATGCTTGTGAAACGCAAAGCCATCCAATTATCACGACAGACCCTTGTTGTCAGTTTGCCGAGTGCGTGGGTGAAGAGCAATAATATCGCCAAGGGTGATGAACTGGATGTACAAGCGCGCGACCAAGAACTCGTTGTCCGCAACAGCACACCGCGTGCTTCCCGAGGCAAGTGCGCCAATATCTCTCTAACCACTCTTGATGAGCGCACTATCCGATGGGTACTCTCAGGCCTACATAAACAAGGCGTTGATGAGATTGAGCTCTCCTATACTGATCAATCATCTCTGCCTATCATTACGGATGTCACAAAAAACCTGTTCATAGGCATGGCCATGGTCAAGCAGGGCCCGAAGAGCTGCACCATCAAGTCCCTTGCCCACGAAGACCCCTCTACCTTCGACCAGACATTTCGCAGGGCTTTCCAATCCACTCTTACCATGGCCGACGCCCTCTTTGAAGCGTTCAAGGACCACGATCTGACCAGTATCCCCGGAATCCGAGAAATGGAAAAAACCAACAACCAACTCACCAGTTTCTGCCAACGGCTCCTCAATTCAAGCGTAATCGCATCATCGGACAAAACGCACTTCCTCTACACCATCCTCTGGAACCTGGAGAAGGTCTGCGACGATTACAAGTACATCTGCGACACACTCATCTCCCACCCCCACCGCAGTTCCGCCGACATGCGGGGGCTCTTGCACTCTTCAAACGAATACCTACGGAGTTATTATGAACTGTTTTATGGATTCTCCATCAACAAACTCAACGATCTTGCCATACAACGAACCTCCCTGCTTTCAGAAGCCATCCGTCTCGTCCAAGCCACTTCATTTCCTGAAAACGAAATCGCCATCCACTTGCATAATCTGGTCATGAAGATCCAGGATTTCTCTACATCTATGTTTGCGTATCATCATGTGCCTTGAGTCCAGCGCAGATCATCCCAAAGACATGATCAATGCCCTTGAATTGTCGAGAATAGGCATTGAAGAATACGGGATTGTCACGATAGACCATCGCGATTTGGCGATGAGCATAGGCCCATAGCGGATGTCGGTAAGGCCATAACGAACGCCTGGACTCCGTCGACCAAGCGCCGTTGAGGTCAATGCCTCTTTGTATTACTCCCAAAGGATGTGCCCTTTGTAACGCACCTTTGACCAATGGGGTCGATGATCCATTATTGAACCATCGTTCTATGATGTCTACTGCCTGTTTGACTTGACGATCGGAAAAAACGGGAACGTATGCCAGAAGATTCGCGCTCTCACAGCTCAGAGGAATCGGATCCTCGACCACATCAAAATCGATTAATCCGATGATGCGCTCTTTTCTCCACCAGCCAGCGGACTTTGATCTTGCCAAGTAGTTCTCCGGATGCCGGTCCATCCTTCTCACCTCAGGTATCCATGAGTATGATTCCAGAATCGGGTCAGCGCTCTCCGCAGCTATGTCTGCAAGAGACTCCGCAGACTGCCCTAAGAAGTCCTGCACCGATTGAGCGATCCTGAGCACTCTTGCGTGGATCTTCTTGCGCATGTCTGGAAGTCTTCCTTGCGCCCTCAATCCCCCCAAGAGCAAGCCTGTCGCCCTTGCGGCCTCGCGCACATACGGAAACGCATTGTTTGGATCCTCCTGGATTAGATCGTAGAGCGTCCTTCCCTTGATCATTTCCCAGACCCCTAGAGTCTTTTCGTTTACCTCCACAGTCTCTACCAAATCGGATAATTCTACATTCTTCAATGGCGCTAGCACCTTTCTGGATTCCTCCAATAATTGACCCTGTCTAGGAATCTCATCTCGGGGTGATTGCTTGAACACCACCAACTCATCAAAACTAGGATCCTCCACAAAGTAGACTGGATTAGTACTCTCGCCACGACGCTCAAGGCGAAACGAATCATCAGACACCATCTTGTTCGCCGCGCGACCGAGATATATCCTGGCCTTCTCACGGTCACCCAACCCCCTTGCCATGCGGGCACAGAGAACCTGCGTCGGGACATCATCATCAGCACTTTCCAAGATCTCAAGCGCCCTCGGCTTATCACCCATCACATAACTACACAATGCGGCTTTGAGCATCTGCTCGGGCGTGAGCGGTTTGCGCATCTCCTCCCCCAACTCGGCGAGCATGACATGGTTGCGATGTGATGTCTTTTCCGCCTCGACGGCGCGTCTTGCGTACGAAAATGCCTTTGCGTATTTCTTGCGATCCAAGGCCCACGCCACTGCGCCTATACCATACTCCGGATCACTTTTGATGATCCATCCATCGTACCACTGCTCACGAACACGATCCCCTAAGAAATACTTCCAGAATGATAACGCGGACCTTGCGCTCGTGAGAAACCCCTTGTCATTGATCTCTTGGCCCAGGAAGGTCATTGTGCCTGCGCCAAGACCAATTAACCACGAGATGCGGATCTTGTTGTCTTGCAGATGAGACAGTCTTGCGAGCTCATCGCGATACAGCTTCATGGAATCCCAGCCCTGCCTCAGCCTCTCCTCTGCCCAGTATAGGTCCTTATCGGTTGATGCGTCTATGAGTGTGAGGTTTGCTATCAGCGCTATCGCACCCACTAGAGTCGGCGCATGTTCCTTGAGCCCTTGTTTAAGACCCTTCTCAGGAGGAGCGATGCGGATATTCAACTGACGCGCCGCGGCTTGTGCCCCATAACGACGGAACTCGATGAACCCCGACATGCATCCTGCTACATACGCCGCAACAAACACCTCAGGATTTTGGTGAAATGTCTCTGCATAGACCGCATTTATCGACCCTGCCCACAACAAGCCAGCACCATAACCTCTCACGATCGGAGGGATTTTGAGGAGGAGATCATCGAGACTCATGGTAGAAGGAAATCTCCAGTACGATAAAAAGTCAGCGGCCGATACCCTTGTAGACAAAGGAGGTCTTCTTCGGATCGAGCTTGAGGGCGTTCTGGCCGTCGACTAAGACTTTGACATCATATTTGTTGAGTGTCCTCACCACCTTAGTCCTTGTCCACTCCGAGTGCGCTGTCGCCAAAATCGCGCCATCCGCACCTTCTAGAGCCTCATCAAGACTCCTCACAAAGAGATTGCGATGGACCTTCAGATCTTTTGATGCCCGTGTCGGGTCGACAAATGGATCGAAAATCCTCACATTCCCTTTTCTCCTTAAGACCTCGCAGACCATAGGGCCCACAGGAGTTTCGCGCGTGTCGTCGATGTCAGGTTTGTACGCCACACCTAAGACCGCGATAGAAGATCCATTCACGGGTCTTCGGACCTCATTGAGCCCTTCAGCGAGCATATCCACTGCATAAAAAGGCATCCGTGTGTTGAGCTCGATTGCTGCACGCAAGAGGTTCTCCAATAAAGCGATGCCCTGGCGCTCTGCCTGCTTCCTTGAGAAGTCCGTGTCTTTTGGGATACAATGCCCTCCAATGCCACGGGAAGGCCAATGGGCCAAAAAACCAAATGGTTTGGTACTTGCTGCCTTAATCAGTTCTAGGGAATTGATCCCCATACTATGACACAACATCGCATACCCATTCGCTGGCACTGTCCTAATATAGATACCTTAATAAATAAGTAATTCTTTTATAGTTTGAAAAAAGAGGTGTGATCTTATGGCTAGACCGAGAAGCAAAATAAAAGTGGTTTGTCAAAATGAGGAATGTTCACATTTCCGTAAGGA
>DATDXB010000024.1:0-3429 GCA_035289465.1 Candidatus Nanoarchaeia archaeon | reverse complement strand
AAAGGTATACTCTACGATGAGGATAACCCCTTTATTTGACCAAGATCATCTTGACGATCACGGAAGGCTGTAAATAACACCTGCAACCACGAGAATGATAGTCAGTGCAAATAAAGAAAGGGCAATCCATCTCTTCTTGGGATCCCTCCACCAATCCTCGATGAGCACCTGAGCCGCAGTGCCGAAGAGATCACCGATCACATCCCAAGCCATTCAGAACCCTCTGGCCCCCGCTTCCTGCAGGAAGATGCCTTCGAGGTATTCCACCTTTTCCTTGTCGCCGCTCAGGAGGACCTGGACTTCGTCGTCGTGGCGCTCGTAGCGGACCGTGACGCCGTAAGGCGTGATGGTGTAGAGGTGAGCATTATCTTTTTCGCGCTCAGTGATTCGCTGGGGGACATCGTTGATGCTGGAGAACTGCGATGAGCGCATGAAGAAATCGAATCTGCCCGACTCATAGAACCCTTCAGGGTATCCTTCAAATATCTTTTTGAGCAGGGTCATCGTTCTTGCTCCTCCAGGAGGATGCGCTTGACAAGGCTGAGATGGGCAGGACGTGTGGCGCGCAGTTCGACAAGGGCGCCAGTCCCATCAGATCGGTAGAACACGCCGACGCCAAGGTCTGGAAGATGATAGATCATCCCTCCGTTGATGGGTTCCGGATTGACGGCGACCTGCATGCCCTGTTCACCGCATCGGAGCTTGAAGTCTCCGGTCATGAAGTCACCAAATATCTCAGGGGCATATAGTCCCAGGCTTGACCCTTATACAGCGCTTCATTGATGGGCATTATCGGCCTGCGATAAGGAGGTGATTAATAAATGTGCGGGAGCGCTTAACGGCGCGCGACGAGGATGGCCTCAGCGACTTTGTCGAGGTTATAGGCATTGTGCCCGATCACACCGACGACCGCTCTTCCTTGATCAATTCATAAGGGACCTTGACGTTAAGAGGTGAAAGGCAGTAGGTGACTGTGGGGACGCTGGCGTGTTTTAGGACGAGCACGGTGATCTGCTCCCCGCCGATCTGCTCGGGAAGCTTAGAGCTCATAAATTTATCAAATGCGTCAGGATGATAGATCCCTTCTGCCCTTCCTTCATAGACAAAGCGAGCATCAATTGCCATAATCCCAAGAAGAGGGCTGTGATTAATAAATCTTCTCAGGGAAAATTTATATGCTGATCCTGTGGGGATCGACCCTATGAATCGCACGATTAAGCTCTTGATGTTGTCGGATATTTTCGCGCTCACGGGCTTTGGGCTTATTGAGCCGATTCTGGCAATTTTTATCAAAGAGAATCTTGTAGGCGGTACTATCTTCGCCGCAGGGGTAGCTTCCACACTATTTCTGGTCACCAAGTCAATCGTCCAACTGCCATTCTCACGTTATGTGGATAATCATGACCATAATGCCTGGTGGATCCTTGCGGGCATGGCGATCACGAGTTCTGTCCCGTTCATCTACATTGTCTCGACGACCATAGATACTATCTACATCGCTCAGATTATCCTAGGCATTGGTGCCGGCCTGACATATCCGACCTGGCTTGGCTTGTGGAGCACGCACCTAGATAGGGATCATGAGAGTTATGAATGGAGCCTCTATTCGACGCTCACTGGACTTGGTACAGCAGTCAGCGCGGCGGTAGGCGGCGCCATTGCACAGTTCGCAGGGTTCACAGCGACATTCACCATAGTCGGACTCATGTCCTTGACAGGGATGGGGATCTTATTGTTCTTGGACAAACGACACAAAAGGCTCACACCGATCTTTCCCGTTGCGCATCATAAGAGACGCAAACTCGGTTATCAGATGAAAACGTGAGGCTCCAGAATCCTTCTGCGATCCGTATATTCCGACCATCATATCCAAACCGTCAGGATTAAATAGGGTGAAATCAGCGAAAAATCCATGCATCCGATGGAGATTATCGCAGTCCTTTTCGCCCTACTTGTGCTCTTCAAGATCTTTGTCTTGATCTTTGCGCCAAGATCATTAGCCCGTGCTTTTGACGTCATCGTCCGCAATCAGGCCTTCGCCTCGATCATCACGGCAGTCTTGGCATTCATCGTGGGCTATTATCTCTTGCAGGTCATGCATCTGATAACGCTCTTTGTTGCAGTCGCCTTTGCGTCCTTGCTCTTCAGATTGTCGATGTTTCCCTACTTGGAAACTTTGCGCACCCCGATCAAGAGATCGCTCTCATCAAGAGATACGATCTTACGTGAATGGGGCGTTCAACTCCTGGTCTGGGGCGTCTTGTCGCTTTGGGTCTTGTTTGAGATCCTCGCATAAGGGCATTCTTTTTTCGTAAGGATTTTATAGAGTTCTTGCCAACACCACCTTATGCGTATAGGAATCATCGGTTCTATGCAGTACACTGAGCATATGCTCAAGGTCAGAGATCAGCTCAAGACCTTGGGCCATGATGCCTATGTGACTGAACTCCATAAGGCCTTCATCGGCAAGTCAGATGAAGAGAAAGAAGCGATCAAGATCCATCAGAAGAACGATATGGACGCCATCCGTGAATTCTGGCGCATCATGCAGGGCGGCGATGCGGTTTTAGTGCTCAATCTGGACAAGAACGGCGTCAAGAACTACATCGGAGGCAATATAGTGAATTGCACTGATTATGTTACATAAATAGGTGCAATTCACAGATAGACAATTGAATGTAAACGAAACACAATTAACTCAATTGTCTATACCTTGATGGAAATCGGCTTTGCCCATGTCTTGGACCAAAAAGTGTTCTTGATGGACCCGATTCCAGACATCCCGATCTACAAATCAGAGATAGAAGCGGTGAAACCCACGATCATTCATGGGGATTTGAAGAAGATAAAGTAGAGAGATCTTGACGCGATAGCCATTCTTTCATCGACTTCACTGCTGACTTGATTTCTTCAATGATTTTCGGAGTGGTATGATGCGCTTCTGCGAATTCCATGATAGGTCGGACGGATTGTATTTTCCGCCCATAATATTCCATCCAATCATGTCTTGGGAACATCCAGAGATGGAAACCATGGGCGCTATCTTCATTTTGAAAGAGGTAGACCTCTCGGATATTGAGTTTTTCGCTCATGCCTCTCCGGATTAAATGGACTAATCTTGAGAACTCAACGACTTCATCATCGGTGAACTCGTCAATAGCGCTCAGTTTTCTCTTTGAAGCGATGATGAAAAAACCTACGATGGGCACTTCTCTATCTTGATTGACTTCAAAGTGCTTCGTCTTCAGTAAAAATTGATCTGGAAATAAGATACTCATGCGGCGGTAATGGACTAAAGAAGATATTAATCTATCGAGAATTTTGCATAAATAAGTTAAGTTGTTTAGACTAATGCAAAGTTCTCGTTGAGAAGTTTGCCTCAGTTTTATGAATTTTGCAAACTTCTCTATCGACAAGGTTATAAAACAA
>DATDXB010000023.1:0-2125 GCA_035289465.1 Candidatus Nanoarchaeia archaeon | reverse complement strand
ATTTGCGTATGGCGGACCATCTAAGAGAAAGAAGGGCTCGCCCTTTTTGTTCTGGTCCCTCAGAAGTCTTAAGAGGTCGATCTTGCGCCAGAGTGCGCGCATCTCTAATTCGATCTCCTTGGCCTTGTACATCAAACGAGGAGGTCTATGGAGTGTATTTAAACGTTATGGGGTGATTTCGTGAAGAGATGAGTGATAACCCTACTCTCTGGGCACAGCCAGTGGAATAAGACCCATAGGTATAAATAGAGGTATGCCTCATCCCTACCTATGGTAGGAATCAAGTCGAAATTGGGAGAAAAGGGACAGATCACCATCCCAAAGGCACTAAGAGACTACTTTCATCTCTCTGCTGGCGATGTGGTTGAACTCGATTCCGAGCAAGAACACATCATCGTCAAGAAGGTCCCAAAGAAAGATCCGGCTGCCATGATCCTTGCGTTCCAGAAGAAATACGGCAAGATCTTCACCAAGGAGAGCATCTCCACAATCGATTGGAAGAAAGAGTATACCTCGGAGATCGAGCATCGACATGGGTCCTAACTACTACTTAGATGCGAGCTGTTACATTTACCTCTTTCTTGAACATCCCCAACACATACCCCAAGTCCTCCTCAATTTACACAGGTTGAATATCATCACCTCGACATTGACCTATGACGAAGTCGTTTGGATCGTGAGAAAAAAAGCAGGTAAATCCGCTTCCTATGATGCCGCAGATATCGTGCTCGCTCTTGATCAGGTAGCGATGAGCCCTATCACCAAGGAGATCATTGCACGAAGCAGAGAACTGATGGAAGAACTCGACATTCACCCTCGAGACAGCATCCATCTTGCTGCCGCGCAGCATCAGAGCTGTTCTTTGATCGTCAGCGAAGATTCTGATTTTGACAAGGTCAAAGGCATTAAACGCATCTCTACTGAGGAATTCATCAACGTGCTCTTGAAGAGATAAGACCTTGGATTCCTGAGTCCGATCACAGTACTGCCCCACAACCCAGACAGACGTGAGACTGACGCCTCTCGTCAAACTTGGTCGTCACGTCGTAATCAATCTTGCCCCCGCACCTGCAGTGAGGCTGCAGGGACTCCATATCCAACCAGGCCATACCCAAGGGCACCATGTGTTCACCTACGTCTTACTCACTAGAAGGATGAAGAAATCGTAGTCACGCTGTTATTTATATGTTGCTTATATGTTTCTTGCCCAGGCAGTCCAAGAAAGGTATAAATAGACTCCAGAGAGGGATTGGGCATGCAGGTGCGCACCGGAGTCGATATCGTCCATCTTCCGACCTTTGAACGGTTTGCCCAGAATCCTGCCGCGCGAAAACGCGTCTTTCATCCTTCAGAACTTGCACGTGACAAGAACGAACATCTTGCCGGCGTTTTTGCCATCAAAGAGTCTTTCTTTAAGGCGCTTGGAAAGAACCCACGCTTTTTGGATATCGAAGTCGTGCGGGGGAAGGGGAAGCCATCTGTGCTGTATCCCACGCGATATGGGATTAGTTCGCTGGATGTCAGCGTCAGCCATGAGAAAGACTACTGCGTGGCGAGCGTTGTCCTGATGATGGACGAGAAAGCACCGAGAGAGGAGAAGCGATGAGCTGGTTGGCTGATGGCAAGAGTGAGGATCGACGATGAGTGAACTCCAGCGACTCATCTTAGGACTCAAAGACGGTCCACAGGACGCCCTCATCCATCGCACAGGATTTCGCACTTTCACCTATCCTGGAACCCGACTGCTTGAGCTCTGTGAGAAGATGGGTGGAGTATTCTCTTCTCATCGCGTCAGGAAGGGTGATCGCGTCCTCATTTGGGGGCACAACTCCGCAGAATGGATCATCGCGCTGTTAGGGTGCCTACTCCACGGCGTCGTCGCGGTACCCATCGACGTGCGGCATCCTCTTGAAGTCGTCAAACGCATCGCAAAGCATAGCGGGGCAACAATGGTCCTTTGTCCCCCTGAATATCCCCCTTTGAAGATGAAGAGGATCAATCTGGACGATCTTATCTTTATCGCCGATGGACAAGAAGCAAGGGAAGCACCAAGACTCAACTACTCACATCTTGCCGAGATCGTCTACACCTCAGGCACCACAGGCGTGCCCAAGGGCGTCATGCT
>DATDXB010000022.1:0-2734 GCA_035289465.1 Candidatus Nanoarchaeia archaeon | reverse complement strand
AAGGTTGCTGTTCGCCTTGGTGAACTCCAGGACAAAGTCTCGGTAGAGCCCCGTAGCCGAGTGGAGCTGGGCCTTAGAGACGTACTCATGGTCACTGTGGGCTTGATCAAGACTTCCTGGCCCAAGGATGATTCCCCTAGGCCAAAAGAAGAGCTCACTGAATGCCTTGAGGGTTGTAGGATCAGTCCTGACCAGTTTGCGTACTCGTGTCAGATCCTCGACGTCAGAAAGCATGACCGGCTCATATGAGGCGCTGTACTCCAAGTCATAGTCTCCCAACAGCTCATTGAGTAAAGAGGTATATCTCTCCTTGTTGGTGACTATCCTGATCTCTACGGACATCTCGGCATAATCTGGCACGACGTTGATCCCTATTCCTCCCTTGATTAGACCGATATTGAACGAGGTGGGGCCTAGGAGCTTATCGGTCGGCCACTCAATGCGTTGCAAGAGA
This sequence comes from Candidatus Nanoarchaeia archaeon, assembly GCA_035289465.1. Lineage (GTDB taxonomy): Archaea > Nanobdellota > Nanobdellia > Woesearchaeales > JAGWAF01 > DATDXB01. The sequence continues at coordinate 2,280 of DATDXB010000022.1, read as the reverse complement.
TCGATTGCGCGGGCAAGACGGATGATGGCATTGACGCCTCGTTCAGGGGTTGAGCCATGGGCAGTTGTCCCCCTGCCAATCACCTTCAACCCCAATAATCCCCTCTGGCCTATCACGGGCGAGAGGTCTGTTGGTTCACCGATAATCACAAAGCGAGGTGACGCTTCAGGAAGACCGCAAAGGATGCCGCAAAAGTCCTCTTCTTCACCGACGTCAAAGAATAAACCAAAATCAGTGACTCCCTCTTGTCGGAGTGAGATAGCGGCACAGATCATGGCACTCATGCTTCCTTTTGCATCACAGCTACCTCGGCCGTAGATCCGTTCGGTATCTTCGCGAAGCATGTTTGGTCCGACAGCGACGGTATCAAGGTGGGTGTTGAGCCAGATGCGTGGAGTTCCTGCTACAGCGATCAGATTGGATCTTCCGGCAAGGACTTGTCGTTTCTCAAGAGTGAAATAAGGGGCGAGCAAAGAAAAAACAAAAGCGCAGAGCTCTTCTTCATGCCCTGTTTCTGAAGAGATGGCGATGAGCTCCTTAAGCAGCGTTTCTGGGTTCATGGTCTCACTCTCCGGACATAGATCATTCCGCCTGGATATGAGCTCTCCTCTGGAAAGGAAAAGTCCTCAGGGCCGCCGCATGCGCGTCGAAACATGTCGACGATGGTGGGGTTCTTTGTACGCACACAAAGGAGCTTATAATCCCCTTTGGCAATCGTACGTTCAAGAAGCAAGGTCGCAATGCCCCTCTTACGAGAATCGGTGCGGACACCTGCCTCAGCCCAATAATAGGTTTCGTTAGGGGCTATTTGTCGTTGGGTCAGTTCCCTCCTGATTTTCTCAAAATCGACTCGTGCAGTATTTTCAGGTGGTACAAGGTATCCCCACAAAAAGCCCAGGAGGATGCCGTCACCAGAGCGTGCAATCACTCCTGAAAAACCAGCCTTGGTCCGCACTTCATCAAGTTCTCGGAGGGCGCTCTCAAGAGTCCAGTCTTCGTTCCATGGCGGAGCCGAGAAGACGCTCGCATAGAGTCTTGAGACGTCCTTGCTCAATTCTGGCTCCTCGATTAAACGTTCATTGCTAAATGGTTCATAGATGAAGGCAACCAGCGCCTGATACGCCGTCCTCCATATTCGCAGGGTTCTTATCGTTGTTCATAGTCGTTCACTCCGCGTTTTAAGCCCACATGGCTCTGCGTAGAAGAGCGATGAATCAGAGATGACTAAGAGGGAATATCTGGTGAAAAAAGTGATGCATCTACTGATGAAGACAATCAGCACCCAAGGGTGCCTGGATCCTCAATGCAATGACCATGGTGAATGATGACAGTCCGACATTTATTAAGATTACGCCCACCAGAACAATCGTGAGAACAGCCAGGCGAAGAATCCCTGGGTACTGCGTTGTGGTGCTGGAGCAGGTTCAAGAAGAGTGCTGGGTTGTTCAATAACGACAGGTGTAGAGGGTTCATAGGTGGATGGGATGGTGGAAGTCCCGGGGCTCAAAGGGACGCTAGCAGCTTCAGGCCCGGTCACATGTCCGTTCTCATCGACTTCTTTGCAGATGCCGCCAAAGCAGAGATTAGAGACGCATTCGTGGTTATTGGAACACGGACTGCCCAGAGGAACTTGGTCTTTCCATGAGCGATCTCCTGCGCAGTATTTAGGCTCTTGCGCGACAGTCATGCGTGTGTTGTAGGCGACGCAGATAGTGGGATCAAAGTTGCAGCCGTTTTGAGGGATGTGCACACAGCGCCCAGAGGCACAGCCGTCTCCAGTGCACCCGTCAGAATCCGCACAATCAGAATCGACGACGCATTCAGCAGAGCTTACTGGTCCTGACACATCCGAATCAGAAGCGACTCCCCATTGCTCTAAGAAGTCGATGACGCTGTCATACGCTTCAGCGGGCTCATCCTGAGTGACAGATTTGGCGAGGACACCGCCTGAGGCAAGGAAGTAGAACTCAACTAAATCCGCACCTCCAGCCTCTGCGCCTTCATTAGGTAGGATATTGGCGACAAAGACGGTGGAGCCGTCAGAGAACACGAATTTCTCGCGTTCGCCAAGGGCTTTTGAGACTTCTCCATTGACTTTGAAGACGGCGAGTTCACGATCATCGGCGACGCTTAGTAGTGTCAGCTCATAGAGCTTGTCGCCCATAAGGATGTCTTTGACTTCGCCTTCAAGGATCGTGTTGCCCAGGTATTGTGCGCTAGCGCCCATCACAAGGGCTAAGCTCAGCATCGTAAGGATGGCAAATCGCATACTCTTCTCCT
>DATDXB010000021.1:0-6328 GCA_035289465.1 Candidatus Nanoarchaeia archaeon | reverse complement strand
CTGCCTTCCAACACGGCTGGAGATGGTTATTTGTGTATGGGCTGTTGTGTGGGACGGGACTCCTCACGATGATTATATTTGGTGTCTTGGTGGCGCTGGGAATACCAGGCATGGCCGCAGGACTGCTTTTTGGCCTCATCGCCCTTGCCTGGTGGCGCATGATCAGCTGGGAGATCCTGAGTGGGAATGTCAAGAAGATTCCTTAGAGTCACTGGACAGGTGCGCGAGAGATATATAAGCAAGGGCTCCTCTTAGCATAGATCATGGAAGAACCTCCTAAACTGGTTGTGTCTCAAGACAAGAAGATACGACGGACTTATCACGATGGCCAATGGTATTTCTCCGTTATTGACGTTGTTGAAGCTCTGACTGACAGTACTATCCCCCGAAGATACTGGTCCGATCTTAAAGTAAAACTGGCACAGGACGGATTTGAACCGTACGATAAAATCGTACAGTTAAAATTGCCCGCAGATGATGGAAAACCAAGGGAAACGGACTGCGCAAATACCAAGAACGTATTCAGAATCATCCAGTCCATTCCCAGTCCCAAGGCAGAACCATTCAAACAATGGCTCGCCCAAGTCGGCTACGAACGGGTGGAAGAGATCCAAGACCCCGAATTAGCCCAGCAACGGAAAGAGCCCCCTGCCCAATCAAGGATGGGTACAGATTGTACATATCCCTCCCATCAGTACCTTGGGCCGTTAGGCCAAGACCGATCACAAAAGATTTAAATAGCATTACAAGTAATACAAAGATGTGACAGATGTGACTATCTCCCTGCGTGTCGATAAGGAGCTCCATGACCAGATGAAACTCCACGATGAAGTGAATTGGAGCGCAGCACTGCGCAAATCCATCAGTGAGAAGATTGAAGCGCTTGAGACGATTGATTACAAACGTGCAAGGGCCGCAGCAGCCCATATGGATGAGATTTGCCGACGCGGCGTATTCTCCAAAGGTAAACCTGCGGTCCAGATCATCAGAGAATGGCGAGACAAAAGAAGATAGAACACTTGCTCTGAGATATCCAACTCCGCGTCGAGCGAATAAACCGCTACCTTCTCGACAAGGCCATCATCTTAGCCCGATCCCATAACCTCACTCTTTACGACGCCATATATGCGGCCCTGGCTCAAGTCCATGGATGCCCCTTAGTCACAGAAGATAAGCAACTTCTGGCCGTGCCCAATGCTATGGCCCTTGCTGATTGTTGAAACCTACTCCACTGCCACATTGCGCGAGTTCTCTGCGTCGAGATTGATTTCATCCCTAGAACAATCTCTTCAGGGTCCACACTCATAAGAAGAAAAGGCATTAAATACCAGCACCGAAGCTTAACCGATTGTGAACTAACAGGGTTTCACTCCACGCCTACAGATATTGGTGCGAAAATGGACAATAAAGAGATCATATCCAGATATTTGAGAGAGAAGGACAATGAAGATGTCATTATAGCGCTCCTGCAAGAGCAGAAGACAACATTGGAAAATTCCTTCACTTTAAATAATGAAGATCTCTCTTTGATCATCAAACTCGCAAAAAACTCTAAGGGACAGATAAAATATCTCGCACTCAGCACCCTCTCCAAAATTAAGCTTTCTATGGATGCAAAGAACTTTTATGAACTATGCCGGATTGCTGCTGACAGCTTAAAGAACAAAGAGGGCGATATCAGAAGAGCCGCATCTATCATTATCAAGAATCTTAATGCGTCGATGATCATAATTCCATTCATCAACAAAGCACGAAATGCAAGCGAAGCGGAAATCAATCTGTTTTATGAATCTTTCAGGAATCTATTCATTAAGTCTTATCTCAGTTTCTACAACGGAAGTGATCCCGACATCAGAAAAAGCATCTTAAGGTCATTAGCAGTGATGCTCCCTAGATTCTACGATATGGCCAAATTCTGGGATGACAATGACGAGATGAGCATGGCGAATAAGATAAGAGAAGAGATAAGTAAAGGGATTCAACATGGAAATAGAGATTAAATGCTTAGAATGTGGCAAGAGAACCAGACGTTTTGAGATAGGTCCCACTGCATTCACAGCGGATGGCGGCAAAGAAATAATATTAAAGGACGCAATCATCTGCCCAAAATGCAAAAAGGACATCAGCAATGAACGCTGCATCACACCAAGCGGAATGTTTATGATCTCTTTATTGGGGCTCACCATTGCAATGATTGGTGAGAAAGAGGGGACAGGTAAGATCCCTCCGCATCTAGAAGGGATGGCGATTGTCACAAAAGAGAACTTTGACGCCCTAAAAGCGCGAAGCAAAGCCTCGATTAAACTGGCCGATAGATTAAACAATCATCCAACGCGGAGATGACATGACTAAGATAAGCCAGATATTAAGCAAAAAAGAGAAGAAAGAATTGATCCCAATCATAGAAAAATTTATCTATAAATATCCTGAACTGGAATCTTCAATCAGAATAGAGAAAAGAGAGATCATCCCTAAAATCAAGAATTTATTCTCACATTTCTGGGACTGGAATCAGGTAAAAGTTTTAATTCTACAATTGGAGATTATTTTAGACGGTGTTAAAACAAATAAAAAGTCATGGGATAAAGAATTATTGAGAGAACTTGAGATCAGCGCAGACATCATGATCCGCAATATGGACAATGTCCATGGGGAAGACGAGATTGCACTATTTCTTGAAGATTGGTTTGAAACAATCGGTGAAGTGTTTATCAGGACAAAACCAAGCATCAGCGAAAAGAAAGAGTTCATCAACAAGATATACAAATTAATAGATAAGGATGATTATGGGCTTTCCGAGAGTTTTGAGAAAGCATTAGCCATAATATCCAAGACGAAACGGGATTTAGAACTGATCAAAGAGATCATAAGACCGTTAGAGTCAAAATAGAGACAATTTCGTTAATTCGGTTACATTTACACGAAATTGTCTATTCGTGAATTCTGCCAAGTGATGTAACTCAATCAGCAGAATTCACTATACCCAGAAAACAAAGAGCATTATACGACGCTTTATGCTGAATTAGAGGAACAAATACGATGAAACTCTTCCGACGCCAAAAAGTGTTGTTTCCTGAAAAATCGCGAAAATTGAGCTCAGAAAACGCTAACTGTCAAACTTGGGCTGAAAGAGAAACTGAAGCAAGCTTTACAACGCAGTGATCTTTTCAGATAGCTGTTTAATGAGCTTGGTGATGGTTTCTTGATTGAGTACTATGTAGTTCTTGCTTATCGTGAATCCCTCATAAGCTATCCTGTTCCTGTAGTCTCGCATTTGTTGCAGGAATTGTCTTATTTGCTCTCCGAGTCCCTGTTTTTGGCAGACATGGTCTATGAGTTCCTGGTGCGCTCCATCTCCTTTGAACTTGACTCCCTCAGAGATAGTCATCGCCTCCATGAGTTTGTGAAGAATGTCATAATAATCTGTTAACGTATTGCTTGGATATCTTTCCAATTCCGTCGATTCTAATCTTTGCAAAGTGACTTCTGCCATCTTTTTCAGTGCAGATGCCTTCTGATTGTCAGATGTCACGCTCAGCATCATTTGTATCCCTCGAGAAATCCATGCATCACTATGCCGTTTATTATATTGTTCTTCAATTCTTTAGGATACGCTGTAAAGTCCCTCTTGGAGTGCACTTGAATCTTTCTTTTAAGTCTCTTCTCAAATGCGCTTAGATCGAGTTTTTCTCCTATGCCCTCGACAAATAAATCTATGTCGCTGTCTTCTTGATCTTCGCCTCTCCTGTAGCTTCCAAAAACAACGATCACTTTAGGAGCGAGTTTTTGATCCAAAAAGTCTATTATGCCTGTTTCTTGCAAGGCAGCCATATTGCTTATTATCTTATATTGTTTGAAGCGTTTATATCCAGTAACCGCTTTGTACACCGGGAATTCTCTTTTGCCTTTTTTCTGTGATTCTTGTCGTATGAATCCTTCTTTGATCAGGTTGGCCAGATTTTTTTTAACTGAGGTATGAGCGAGCTTGGTCTTTCTGCTAATATCCATCAAATAATGCTCCTTGGACGGCTCAACGAAAAATACCTCCAAAACAGCCAACGTACTACTTTTTTGTAACATGTATGACTTAAATGTAATATGAGGTATATTAATGTTGTTGTTTTAAATGGTCTGGGACAGAATTAGTCGAGACTAAAACATCTTCTGATGAACAACTATTTTTAAAGCCAACCGATGCCATCGGTAGCTTTTAGGTAGAACCTACCGATACAAACGGTAAGCTTTAAATACTTAAACACCATAAGAAGACCTATGCACAAGGATGACCTTATCGCAGTCCTCCACCAGTGGAATTTTTGGGGCAAGAACATTGACACGGGACGAGAACGTGAAGAGTACCTGAGAGCCATCGCCGACCTCGTAAAGACAGGGCAAATTGTCACCCTGATCGGCCCCCGACGAAGCGGAAAGTCCACCCTTATGCTTCAGTTTGCGCAAGACCTCATCAATTGCGGCACCAAGCCAGAAAATACACTCTATATCAACTTTGAAGACCCTCGTTTTAGCGGCGAACTTTCCCTCCAATTCATGCAGGATGCCTATGAGACCTATCTTCAATACCTCCACCCTCAAGGGCCCGTATATATCTTCCTTGATGAGATCCAACTCGTTGAGGGCTGGGAGAAGTTTGTCAGGTCCCTTCACGAACGCAAAGAAGCTACCCTTATCGTTTCCGGGTCAGCATCGCAGCTCTTAAGCCATGAATTTGGCACAGTCCTTACCGGACGCCAGCTCCCCCTCCATGTGTTTCCCTTGACATTCAAGGAATTCATGCAGTTCAATGATCTTGCGTGCTCCACAGCGCTTGACATCGCCGCCAATAAGACACGTATCAAGGGCCTCTTGCTCGAATATCTGAGGTATGGTGGATTTCCGCAAGTCGTACTCTCCAAGCAAAAAGAAGCGATCCTCACCCAGTACTTTCAGGACATCATCGCACGAGATCTCGTAGAACGACATCATATCAAGAATAGCTCAAAGGTCAGAGAACTCGCACGATACTACCTCGGCAATATCTCCGCCCCGTGTTCTTTCTCAAAGATCAGGAACTATTTGAAGATATCATTGGACTCTGTAGAACGGTACTCCCACTATCTGGAAGAAGCGTATATGACTCTCTTTGTAAGAAAATATGCGCATTCGCTCAAGGAACAAGAGCTCAGTCCACGTAAAGTCTATTGCATCGATTCTGGACTGCGCAATATGTTGGCGTTCACCTTCAGCAAAGATATAGGTAAGCTCTATGAGAATCTCGTCTTTCTTAAACTTCTCCAGCAAAAGAAAGAGATCTTCTATTCTAAACAAGAGAGAGAATGCGATTTTATCGTCAGGGAAAAAAACAAAATCACTTGCGCACTACAGGTCTGCTATGACCTCGATGAACACAATGAGAAGCGGGAACTCGAAGGGCTCCAGCAATCTATGATGAGATTGAAGATACCCAAAGGGATTGTGATCACCGAAGACCTGGAGAAGACACAAGGTCCTATCGAATTCATCCCACTTTGGAAGTTCTTGCTTGACGCAGAATCATTTACACATCAGGTCTAATGCCACAGCAGAATTGAAGGGTAACCCAAGCCGTAATCAGGGGATTATCACTCAGGATTAAGCTAACGCTGTTTCATGACTGTTGTAGAGAACTTTGAAAAACCATTTAAAATACTCAAAGTTCTCGAAGAACCGCTTTGAATACTCCCTGAAAACAGGGGTTATTCAAAGCTCTCTGTAATGAATGCGGACTTAACACATGCCTCGAGGGATGTTATTTAAATAGTCGTTGTGCTCACAAGGAGTCATGACAGTCCGTCAAGAGCCAATGCAGGAACATCCTTCAATGCTTATTCTCATTGCGGTATCCTCTCATGAGCGCCAAATGGGTGTTGGAGGTCTTGCGTTAGTGCTTAAGGGTTCGAAGAGTAAACGAGTCCTTGAACGCGGACTGCATGACTCAAAGGTGTTTGGCGCGCTGCTCTACCATCCTGTTGATGTGATCGAGAATTTTATCAAGCAATTGATCGCTCAAAAGTATCTCAGGATTGTGGATGTGGGCCAGGAGTATGCGATTCCGGTGCTTGAGCTTGCTGATGCGGGCAAGGAGGCATTGGAAGACCAACGAGATATTCCGTTACAACCCGTGCGCACCCCTCCCATCCTCAATGAATCTGCGCGAATAACCCTTCAAGCATTTCAAAAACTACGAAGCGTTGCGGCAGTCGCAGAACTTCGGGGACTTGCAGAAAATACGGTCTGGGATCATCTTCTTATCGCGGTTCGTCTTGGCTTGATCGCAAGCACAGATGTTGTT
>DATDXB010000020.1:0-2196 GCA_035289465.1 Candidatus Nanoarchaeia archaeon | reverse complement strand
GCCAGTGATCTTCGCGCTGACTGGAGACATTGCGACCAAGGAGAACCTGCCGTATGTGTCGGCATTGGTGTGGATGATCCAAAGTGTGAGTATCGTGGCTGGACTCGTTCTAGGTAAGTTTCTGCCAGTGCATACCTTATTTCAGGTATCTTTTGTGATGATAGCGGTCTGTGGAGTGTTTGTATATCTCATTCTCAGGACGCCTCTTGAGAAGATTCGAGCGAAGATTGCCGCAGAGGTTTCTCATTGAGAAAAACAATAGCCCTGCCAAGATTCCGGAGAACAAGGTCTCAAATCAGGCCTGATCCTCCGAAATCTATATAAGCCCCTCTTCATGTAAGAGATTAATGGTAGAAGCGATAGCAAGACACTTCCATCAAGACATTGAAGAGATCAAACGCGATCTCGCCTTGATCAAGAACATTCTCGCTGAAGAATACGAATTCAGCGATGAGACAAAGAGCTCTCTTGCAAAGGCGCGAAAGACTCCCCGTTCTGAATACATTTCTCACGAAGAAGTCAAGAAGCGCTTGCTCAAATGAGTTTTCGTATCGAATGGCATCCGCAGGCATTTAAGTATCTTGAAAGTCTGCCCAAAGAACTCATCAAGAGAGTCCTAGCGAAGCTGGACAAGGTTGTTCTGGAGCCGTTTAGATATGTCGAGCATTATTCAGGGGAGGACGTCTATAAACTAAGGGTAGGAGACTATCGAGCCCTTATAGATATCGACCAAAAAGAAATGATGATCTTCATTCAGCAGTTTGACCATCGAGGACGAATCTATAAACGATAAAGGTGGCGCCTAGTTCTCATAAGAAAATCAATAGCCCCGCCCAGATTATTTCATGAGCGCAGCGAATGAAATTCGAGGAACGCGTAGCGTTCCGATGACGTTCGAATCTGGGCGGGCAACAGGAACATTATAGGGGCGAAGCCCTATTAAGAAAGATGATAGCCCCGCCCAGATTCGAACTGGGGTCACCTGCTCCAAAGGCAGGTATGATTGGCCGCTACACCACGGGGCTGCGTAGTGTATGAGGTTCTTAGTCGATTTATAAAGGTTGTTTATCGGATTAAGTCTTGGCTTCTTTCCATAACTCTTCAAAGAATATACGGTATTGTTCATTGATCTTACTCGATATGATCTCCACAGCAGTTGGTCGTTCTCCCCACACGGTCTGGATGACACGGTCCTTGGTGATGATCAAACCGAGGGGTGTGCTGCGTTTGATGAATCGGATCTTGATGTTACTATTGTCTTTGTATACATCAAGGACTTTCGCTTTGACGTCGCTATTTGCAAGGATACTATCCTTGATTCGTCTCTCTTCGAGTTTCTTGTGGAAGCGACGGAAGAATAAGGGTGCAGAATCCCCCAGGTAATCGGCCTTAAATGCGAAGGCGTAGTAGAAGTCTCCTCGCCCTACCTCATCGGCAATCCTATCGAATAGGGCTTTGAACGCCTTAAGGCCTTCATGCACTGTAGCTACTTGTTTGTCGTGGGCGTATTGTTGCTTGAGCTTGAGTTCATCGACGGTCTCTTTGAGGCGCCTTTTGCGATCATCAAGCATGACGAGCAGTTCTTGGGGGTCGCTCGCTTGGTAGTGCTTGGTCTTGGAGACGACGATATAACTCACAAGCCCCTTCTCACGGAGTTTGTCAAGGGTCTCGTAGACCTTAGTCAGAGGGAGGCCGGACTTTGCGGCGATGGGGCCTGTAGTGCTTGACCCAATCTCGATCAAAGCAAGATAGACCTTGATCTCGCGTTGGGTGAATCCCAGTTCTTCAAACAGGGCAAGGTCCATGATCCAGAGGAATTTGGTGACTTTATGAATGTATCGTTTATTATCCCCAAAGGGGGTAATTAATCTTAATATGCCCAGAATGCTCAGAGGAGGAGATGAAGACCTCAATCATCCCGATATTAATTCTGATCATCCTTGCTGGTTGCACATCAAACGCAGACCAGATTAAAGTCGGCATCATGCTGCCTCAAACCGGACTGGGGGCTTCGTTAGGGGACCAGATGCTCAAGGGTATCGATCTTGCCGCAAATGAGACAGGATATCCCTTTGAACTCATCATCGAAGATGATCAGTGTGACGCCAAACAAGGAGTGGTTGCAGCAAAGAAACTCGTCGAAGTCAATCAAGTCGATGCAATCATCGGCCCAATCTGCACAGTCGCGATCTTGCC
>DATDXB010000019.1:0-3246 GCA_035289465.1 Candidatus Nanoarchaeia archaeon | reverse complement strand
CTTCTTCTTTGTTTGTCATGGGCAGCCTCAACTGCCCCAATTCCCAAAAAACAAGAAAGAAGAACTCCCATATACATTTTTCTATACTACAGTAGACTTATTACGTACTTTCTATGTGGATAAGATAGCATGACCTCAAACCTTAACTTGTACTATGACGAGGAGGGGGACTTCCTCGAGCTGCAATTTGGCGAGTTTACAGAAGGTTACTTCAAGAATCTTGGGAACGGTATCTTTGAGAGGGTCGATAAGAAGACCGAGAAAGTCACAGGTGTCGCGATCATGGCGTTTAAGAAGAGAACGCGCGATCTAAAGGATCTCAAGGTTTCTCTGCCCGTTCAGATCAAAGTGGTCTCTTGATGACGAGGTAGATAGAGTGCTATATCTTTTGAGCTATAGAGATGTTTTGTTCAATCTCTTCTGAGCGAAATCGGTGACGGTGGAGTGATCAAAGAATCAGCGTATACTCTCTGCTTCTTTCTCAAGAAGTTCCGGCGGCATTCTCCATTCGCCTGCTTCGCCAAAGTTCACAAGCATTGTCGTCTTTGCGATACGGATTATGGTCCCACGCGCTCCTAACGGCAGCTTGAGGGCGTCCTTAAGATTTTTTACCACATCCCCTGGCTTAAAGCTTAATAACTTCAGTTGAGATATACGCGTCTCTCTTACTCTGCGTTCAGAGTGGGCTAACGAGAGCAGGGCGTTGAGCTCTTCATCGCTCATCGCGCGCATGACTTCAGCGATCATTCGTAGAGGTTCTTCCATGCTCATTTGATGCAGTAGTCCTTGTATCTCTTTCTGTGGTTCATGAGGTTATCGGATTATTCCTCGCCGTGCTGTGTTCCTATAAAACTCAATTTCTGTAACTCTTCCTTTATGTCATTTGGGATGATTGCTGTTTTGTAGAGTTTCGTTCCATGGGGCATTTTTCCTATGATGATAAGACCATACAAACGAAGTATGCCTATGGTTGATGTTGGAGGAGTATTGTTCCACCACCAGGGCATCTCGTCGGCATATTCTTTGAGCGCGTTGTATTTCACATAACCGTCATTCTTAAGGACAAGAGTTAAGGCTTCTCTCGACTTTTCAGGGATTTTATGTATGATGGACGGAAGGTCGGTCACAACTTTGTTGGCGATTTCTCTTACTTTCTCATTCTTTTTTCCTCTCGTTTCCAAAGAAAGTGCCTCGCACATGCCATCCACCCATTGGAAAGGATATTTATTCAGGACGGCAGTAAGTGTAGTCGATGGGGCAAGAAGCATGCTCTCTATCCGTTCGATCTCTCTCTTCTCATAGGCATGCATCAAGATATCCGGATCTACAATCATAGGTGTATGCATGAGGACCATTACTCCTGCAAGCCGATAAATGTTTCCGTATGGGAAAATTCTTCCCTCAATTATAGTATTGGCGCGTATCTGGGGATTGTTGATGATTTGCGTGACTGTATAATAGCGTCCATTGTTCATATCTTTCAGCGTGATGTTCAGGCCCTCTTTTGAAATGACGACAAACTTTGAGACGATGATGTTTTTCGTATTCAGGATGTTCTGCTTCATCTCTTGGGACAGTTCTTGATGGTCTTCAATATAGAGTTCCGTTATTCTTTTTCCGGTCTCAGGAAATACTTTTTCAAGCACAAGCCAGTCCATAAAGTTGCGGATGAAGTTATGTCGGTCAATGCCTTCAATGTGGTAGGGAAATTCTGCCTCTAAGCTATGCAATAGCCGAGCTATTTCTTCCTTGCCGAATTTCGTCTCGCAATAGTCGTATAATTCGAACAAGATATTGTTATTCATGTTCGCACCTTCTTTGTTCTGCATCATCTTTTTTCATACCTTGTTCATGCTGTAGTTTCATAAGATTACTCAGCGCAATATATGCGCCTGCCCCAAACATCTCATAGGCTAAATCCTTCTTTGACAGTTCTTTGAACTCATCTTTTCGTTCACTCCATACGAGAGGGAACACTTTATCGATCATTTTGTCAACCATTCTCTCTGCGGTTTCTTCAATGAACTTTTCCGGCGGGAGATCGACATGCACGTCTTTAAGCTCCTCGCCGCTGCCATTGTCGATCCTATCCTGGAAACAGGTATGGCACATATGCTTCTTTGCGGTCTCTAACATGTGTTTAGGGCATTCTATCTCCTTGCCGCAAAAGTCGCAGCTCACTCTTACCACAGTTTCATCCATTTACATCACTCTCTTATAGTATCATTGTTCTCATCTCTCATTTGATCGAAAAATGTTGAGATGAATGTCACGTAACCTCTGCTTCCGTCCATCGACCTGTGCCGCTTTGCCGAGTTAAGCACGTTTGAGATGGACAAAGAGAGATCTCGTTTGCTATAGTTATTCACGAATAGAACCGCCTTCAGCATCTTAATGATATTTTCTTCTAATTCATTAAATTTTGTGTCTTCAGAAAAGATGTGATCTCTTATTTTTTTGAGTGATTCGATCACTTCCGAGTCTTTTAATGAACTATCGTTCACATAGCGCTTCCAGATTGTTTCTTCAACAGTCATTAAGATAGGATAGAATGCTTCCCTCAGATTATCAGTTATGCAGTCAAGGCCCGTGCCGGTGTCTTTGCATAACTCGACAATGGTGTACTTTTCCGGATTAAACTCTTCTCTGCTTAGCTCTTCAGTACTGTCTTTAGCAAGATTTTTCTTGAACAGGTCATAATGGGTCTTTAGTCTAGTAATGAACTGGCCATCAGACAGTATCACTTTTTCAAATAACTTCAGAAGAGCTTGCGAATATTCCGTATGTTGCCCGGTTAACTCAAGGATCGGACCTTTCATATCCCGAGCCAGATCCTTTTTACCTAGCCATTGTTCATAAAATTCTACCCTCTCCCAACCATAGCCGATTGTCGCCAGGATTTTGTCTTTGTGTAAGACATTGATAAAGACCCTGCGGCAATCGCAGTTCGGTCTGTTGCAGTAGCTTTCTAAGAGATGATATCCGCCTCTAGGGAGCCCTTCTTCGTCATTCATCACGACTATACATCTTGTCTCTTTTTCGGCAATCTCTGGACACTTATTGTAAAATGGCTCCATTATCATAGTATGTTCCCCTTCAAGTGTATGGGACTATATGGCCTCTTTGTCTGTAGATTCATGGTTTATCCGACAACACGCACCGAATCTCATCGTAACCGATGTCTTCTGGCAGTGATTGTTTGAGTTCTTTTAATCCTTTCGGCTTCAAACGCGCATTGGTTTCAAG
>DATDXB010000018.1:0-7099 GCA_035289465.1 Candidatus Nanoarchaeia archaeon | reverse complement strand
GAAGATTATAGGCCGTGCAGGCATCTGAACTGCCTTTTACCTCGGCTCGGACAATGCGCTCAAGGAATTCAACAGCTTTGTCGACTTCCGAATCAGGGCTAAGGGCCCTTCTGATATCTTCTCTCACTGACATAGGGGGAGGTCTTAAGGAGGGGTTTAAATGGTTTACTCCGGACGACACTCAAGCCCTACCCTTCCAGTTCTCATATAGGGTGTCGTGATGATCCAGATCCAAGAACTTGATGTGCTTGGCGTTCTCATCTACCTCAAACACCAGGACAAATGAAGAATCGATATGGACTCGTTTAAGGTCCTTCAAATCATGTCAGAGGTTCTTGTAGTGTTGTGGATCTTCGCAGATTTCCTCGATTTTTTTTGAGCGTGGTTTCGTAGCGGACTTTATCGCGCTTGACGAGCTTTCGCAGGATCTTGACAAGGAGATCAGAGCGTTCAAATGAGCACATGCTAGTGCTCAATCTCCCTGCGCAAATCATCTATCGAGGAGAATCGCTTGAATCCACCTTTTTGGATTCTCTTAAGTTTTTCAAGGTATTCTGCCTCAGTTGGGGCTCAAGAATCGTTTCTTCATATTGTGTTGTGACCATATCGATGGCCTGTGACTTGTCCTTGAGTCCGTACTTTGCTTTGACGATATTGAGCACATGGTTTGCGTGCTCTGAGATGTTGATGAGTGCCTTGACCATTAATGTCATGTTAATGCCTCGTTAATATAAACTTTCTGCGATACCTTAATAAAAAGGGGCCCACCAGAGTGCTCCGGGAGAAAAACCGTGCGTTGGGCGCAATGATTTTCCTCTGTCCGGCCCTGGTGGGCCATCGTTCTCTGAGGGAGGGTTCTTAATTGGTCTTTCTGGGCCAAGTCCGGAAAATCTAGTCTTCCTCCGAAAACTATTCAATTTGGGCGCAAATCTTTCGAAAACGCCGTCGAAACCTGAAAATCCTCCACCTCAGCCGGAAATCAACACATTTAAATATCTCCAGTCGAGGATTCGATAGAATGCCAGAGCATAAGGATGAGGCGCCGGAGAGTCATCCTACTGCTTTGCGCTGGATTTTGCCTCTTCTCTTCATTGTGCTTATCGTCACGTTGGGATACTTGATTTACCCGATGCTCAAGCCTTCGCAGGGCTCTGACATCATCATGAACATCATCAATCTGCGATCAGAAAGCGATACTTTGACAAGGAGCGAATTGGTCACTCAGACTGATGAGATGGTCAGGGGCACTGATGACCGCGCATTGATTGGTCAGTGGACCGTGCTCACGCAGTGCATGCCGACGGGTTGTGACGATTCTGAATTCTTCAATTTTATCGCACTGATTTCCCAGCAATTAGATGTGCCAAATAGCGTCTTGATTCAGAACATGATTGCGACCTACAAGTACTGGGGCACTGATGAGATCGTCAGGTTCTCAAAGGCCATGACCACAGTCACACGGTCAATTGAAGATACATATTCCCGTTCATTAGAAGAGAAGTGGAAGACGATCGTCTCCTGCGACGGCACCTGTCCAGAAGAGAATGACTTGTTCTTCCAAGCCATTGAGATTGCGGTTGAACTCTAAGTTTCTCATAACTTCTTCAGCCAGCTTTTTAAATGACCTGTCCCTAATGGGGTCATGGGAAAAAATAAGAGGCGTAGTACCCCAAATCAGTCTGAAAATCAGGAGGTCACCTCTTCTTCAGGATTCAAACTTACTCGTCGAAAACTCCTCTTTTGGGCGGGACTTGCATGCATAGGTGGCGGAGCAATGCTAGGAAGTAGGGGTGATGATTATTATTTTATTGGTGAATATCACGGGATCACATCTATAGAAACAGTGTTACGGTTCATCGATGATATTGGTATTCGCAAGGTTGCTCTAGAGGGTCTCTTGCAAGGTGAGGTCACCAATGAGACTGTACGTGATCTCAAGGATATTGCGCATAGAAGATTACAATTGACTCAGCGCGTGGAGTCAGACATACGCAATTTCCTTGGACAACAGGGTACGAATCCCATATTTATTGGTATTGACCCCAGTAATCCTCTAGAGGTATCACTAGGCCAAAAGATTGGATATCTCCAAGCATGTTTGGGAACAATTGTTCAGCAGGGTGGAGGAGTACGTGAAGTTCCGGGATTTAGGTATTGTGAACCTCTAATGTCCAGAGGTATCAAATTGTACGGGATTGAAGAATCGGAGGACCTCAGGCGGGGCACAGTTGGTGTTGTCGTTTCAGCTCAATATGAATTTCGTAAGACTATTGCTAGCGTTCGCATACTTTTTCCTGAAGGGAGCGAGATCCTTCCCGGGCAACAATCGAGGGACGCAATACACAGAATACACGGGATACGTGAGTTAATAGGAGGGATGGAGAGGTATGCCCTCGATCGTAACCTGATTAGTGCAGACAGAACTCTTGAAGAACTAAGGGTCATAATGATGCGAGAACATGAACATATGGTTGGAGGGAGGTCGATAACCTGGATGAAGTATCTAGAAAATCATGTCCCCATCGGATTGATCTGCGGTGTTGGTCATATTGATGATGTAGTACATATAGCACAACAACAGAAGAAATCATACCAAGTTCTCTATCAGGAGCAGCGAGGCAACTAGGGCTCATTTGGCGTCGGCTTTGTAGGTGTCTTTTCATTCTAAGGGTCGCATAGGGGGACTGATTGGGTGAGATTTACTTGAGCTCGCATCAGCGAGGTCAAGGATGACCTCGGTCCTCCGCAGAGAACTCACGGCATCCCACAAAGTTTATATATAACTATATCTAACTATCCTGCATGGTAGAGGTAGCGGTAACAACAAAGCGCTGGGGAAGCTCCATCGGCGTGGTGATCCCGAAGACAGTCCTTGACGAGCAGCATATTGGTGAAGGAGAAGAGATTGTCCTTGACATCAAGAAGAGGCATAAGGCCAAGGAGTTCTTTGGTCTCTTAAGGGGATGGAAGGCTTCAGCGCAAGATCTCAAGGATGAGGCTCGTAAGGGATGGGACTGAACTACTTCTTTGATTCCTATGCGCTCTTCGCTTTGATGAAGGGTGACCCTAATTATGCACTCTATGGTGAACATCCAATTGTGATGACCGTCTTCAACTTGGTGGAGTTCTATTTCTGTGCATTAAGGGATTTTGGTGAGGCCCAAGCAAAGGCGCTCTATGCGAAAGTGCAGGATTGCATCGTCGAGATTCCAGAGGATGTGGTCTTTGAGGCGATGAGCTTGCGTCTCAAGGAAAAGAAGAAGAGACTTTCTTACGCAGATTGTGTGGGGTATTGCTATGCGCGTAAGAATAACTTGGTCTTCTTGACGGGAGATACAGCGTTTGAGAAGATGGCTGGTGTCGAGTTTGTCAGAGAGGCAGAATCCGGGCCACAGATGCATAGATCAAATTAAGCAATCCTACGATGGCACCTCTCCCGAGGAGAATGACTTGTTCTTCCAGGCTATTGAGATTGCGGTTGAGCTTTAGTGTTTTTTAGGTTATCGTTGCACAACGCCTAAGCTTTTTAAACTTCTAGGCTCCAAAAGAGCTATGGACCAAGTCCCTCATAATTATGATGATGAAAGAGAGGCCTGGCTTAATCAGGGCGCAAACCAATCTTTCGCCCGCTGGGATGCCATTCATGGTAATCCTCTTGTTCCACTCGCCTCTATGGTAGCAGGTATCTTTCTGGGCAGAAGCTTGGGCTATGCTGAGATGCCTTCTATGGCTATCGCTTTGCCTGCGTTGATCCATGTCTGTTATGAGGGCTTGACTGCTCCAACACGTCATGCTAACACGCACGTCCAGCGCCAACATAGGCTCGAACAACAGATCCGTCAAGAAGAACAATCAGGCTGGAGCGAACGCGGGGCTAACAACCTCCAAAGACTCCGAGGGGATCTTCGATCTCTTCGCGAATATCATCGTCTTTCTCCACAAGAGCAGATGCTCCACTCCGCAGTGGAGGGCATCAAGATGAGCGCATTCTTCTATGCAGGCGGTGTTCTTGGTTCATTGGTTCTCTATGGGCCTGGCATGTTAGGTTCTGCCTTAGAGAGACTGTTAAAGTAGATTGGGATTGCTCGATTGAAATGGATCGGGGAGAACTATTTTTTCTCTTCGTTATGGTAGAGGACCTTCTCCATCCGTAGCTTAAGCCCATACTTCTTGATGAGCCCTATCACCATCTCGTTGAGGATCTTTCGGTGTTCTTCAAGGGCTGCTTTTTCATAGACCTGGCGCGTTTCTTCAGAAGCGTCCTTAAGGACTTCACCAAGGCGTTTGAGGATATACGATGATAGGTTAATGTGTTCGATATAGACTTCCTTCACACCGGCTTGTTTGAGCGCCGAGAATATCTTCTCAAGCCCTGCGGCATCAAACCTGAAGTGGGGGAGCAACGGACCGATGAACGCATAGGTCTTGATGCCCTTCTTGTTGAGTTCAAGGAGAGTATGGATTCTGCTGGTGGCCGAAGGAGCGCTTACCTCAAGGAACCTGCTGACGGCATCATCAGTGGATGTCACCGTCATCCCCACTTCAACATGAGGGAGCTTCATCAATAAATCAACATCGCGTAGGACCATCGGCGACTTTGTCAAAAAACTGACTTCGCCAGGATAGGGTTCTTCAGCAAGCACACCAAGGATGCCTCTGGTCAATTGGTACTTGGCTTCCTGTCCTTGATAGGGATCTGTGACCGAGCTCAATAACATCGATGGTGCTTGCCCTCGTTTTCGCATCTTGGCAAGTTCTTCGCGAAATAATTCCACAGCATTGATCTTGACATAACAGTAGGAACCCCATTCTTCGATGGGTTCGCTCACATAGCGTCCCATGAAGCTGGCATAGCAGTACTTGCAGGCGAATTCACAGCCGGTGTAAGGATTGACGACATAATCGCAATCAGGGAGTTTAGAAGGGACGAGAATGGACTTGGCGATGATTTCTTTGATTCTCAGAGCGCTCATACTGAATGGATCAGCGGGGATTTGAACCCCGGGCCTCACCCAGATTGGGAGATTCAACATCTCTTGCCATGGGTGCGTTCTACCGAGCTGAACTACTGACCCTAATACACTGCGTGGATAGGGGATGATTTATAAACCTTCTTTTCCAGTAAATCCTTTGTGAAAATCGTCATCAAGAGAAACGGCGAATACCAGCCGTTTAAGCTGGACAAGATCATCCGGACTTGCCTTAGGACTGGTCTTTCCCAAAGAGACGCAGAACGTATCGCGTTAAGGGTCGAGCAGAGTTTTGGCGAGACGATCAAGGCTAAAGAGCTCTATGAGAAGGTCTTAGCCGAGATCGAGGGCATCTCGCAGACTGCTTGCGCAAGGTATCAGCTCAAGGAGTCCATAGCGAAGATCGATCCTGAGGTCTTTGAGCATTATGTGATGAAGGTCTTGGAAGCGAATGGCTACGAATGTATCTGGAACCGCATCATCTGGGGGGCATGTATCGAGCATCAGGTGGATATTTTAGCCGAAAAAGACAAAGTCACGTGGCTTGTCGAATGCAAGCATCATGTGCGAGATGTCAGAGATACAGGTCTTGGCGAAGTCTTGCAGGTCTGGGCGCGATTGACTGACATCAAAGATGGCATCAAACTCAAGAAGAATGATATCAAGAACCCTTGGGCATGGATGATCACCAATACAAAGTTTTCTGCGCACGCGATCAAGTATGCGCTGGCAAAACAGCTTAGGCTCAGCGGTTGGGGCAGCAGTGAGCTCTCGTTTCAGAGACTCATCGAATCAGTGCATTGTTATCCGACGACGATCCTGGGGCTTCCCCCGAAGATGCAGGAGCGCTGTGAGCATGCGGATTTATTGACGATCTTAGACATCCAGACGCAAGATGATAAGGCGCGTGATATATTTGGCAAGGAATATGCGGACTACATGAATCAGATCAAGTGTTTGATGGCATGAGATAACGGCCATTATCTTCATTCTATGGGCGCAAATGAATTCTTAGGCATTATGCATTTATGGAGAGAAAGAACAAGCCTAAGCTTGAGATGATCGACAGGGTCAATATCCAGCCAGAGATCTTTAAGAGTTTGAATTTGTAGGGGATCACATAAGTCGCAAGTGAATAGACTTGGTTGGCATATGCCTTGCTGATTCGTTTGTTGTCTAGGGGCAAATCCTTCAGATATTCGACATAGGATTCCCGATTGAAAAACGAGCGGATATTTTTGTAATAGAAGATATCGTCTTGGATGCGTTCTTTGCGGCTAAAAATCCTCAATCGAGGCAGAACGATCATTATCGAAGTGAATGAGGAGACGCAGCTACCTCCGAGCAAGACCATCCAGGCCGTTTGCACCAATCTATCCAGTTCCCAGAATCCGGGCGAAAAGACTTTGTTTAATATGAAAACCAGGATCAATGTCGCGGCGCCAAACAAGAAATTCGCTTTTGACGTCAACTGAGAGTCCAAGTTGACATTGAACTCGAGGATATTTGGCCAGATGCGACCATCGAACTCTGTCTTCGATGATTTCTTTGCCATCAAGTAAATGTGAAGTGGCCTATTTAAATAATTTTGCACGTTCAAGCACGGTCAAAGAACAGAAGTGAGATCAAATCCTATTCGCCAACCACTCCACCACAATCTCTGCCACAGCTTCGTGTTTTCCTGAGAACAAATGATCGGCTCCTTCGACAGGTTCAAGCGTGTTATCCTCACCCGTGTTGAGCAGGTGGAGATGTTCTGATTGCGAATAGGGCACAATAGTATCGGCAGTGCCGTGTACAAACAAGAGAGGTATCTTCAATTTGCGTACAGCATCATCCGCTTCGACATGTTCAAGGTCATCGACAAACTTCTTGCTGAGCTTGAAACTCTTCTTGCCAAGCGTAAATGAGTAGGATCCATCTTCGACATTGATGCCGAACTTCTTGACCATGTCGCGGTTGGGGTGGCTTGGTGCGCAGAGATCGACGATGGCGTTGATCTGTGTTTCTTTTGCAGCGACAAGAAGCGAGACAGCGCCACCCATACTATGCCCGCAGAGTGCGATATGGTTATGGCCTCTCTTTTTCATCATCTCGATAGCGGATTTCAAATCCCCCATCTGCTTAGT
>DATDXB010000017.1:0-2106 GCA_035289465.1 Candidatus Nanoarchaeia archaeon | reverse complement strand
GACTCACCGTTGCTTAGGTTGCTTGAAATCAAGAGAACAAAGGGAGAAAAAACAAAGAAAAAATCAGTTAGGGTTCGTGTTGTACGTTCCCTGCATAATCTCGGATTCACAGCGGTTTGCGCAGACGCGGAAGCAATTCTCTTGATCCTTGCCTTGCGCTGAGACTGATTGTGCGCAGACATTGCCGCACTGGTATGAGCAGTACTTTAACATCTCGCTTCCGTCCCATCGTTGTGCCACTTGGGGTCCGAGGTTCCATCCGGTTTGTTCAGCTGCCGAAAGGCCTCCTGAACTTGGGGCTTTGAGTCCCTTGACAATCGCGCCGCCTGAAGGGCTCATGTCCTTGTAGAGGAGCACGAGTCCTACGACTGCGACGAGCGCCAAGATGAGCGCAAGCCACATTCCTGTGGAATCCTTATTTGTGGTTTCTTTTCTTTTTGCCATAGGTAAACCTTATGGGGTAGTGTATCCACCCGTCATGGTAATTTCACGTTGTGTCTTCTCGCAAGCGGATTTGCAGAATGTGAAGCAGTCGTTGACTGGCTTGCCCGTGAAGCTCATCTCGCATCGAGGACCGCATTCGGTGATGCATGCGCGGTTGCCTTGGTTAGAAGAGTATTGTCTGCTTCCAAGGACGAGTCCCAAATCCCATCCGACTTGATCGGCTTCTGAGCGGATACCATATTGAGTATAGTCAGGACCTGGTAGTCCCTTGACGACTGGTGCGCCCGAAGACGATGGATTGGCAAGGACCAAACCAATGATTGCGACTACAGAAACGACTGCAGCGATAAGGAGTGCTGCTTGACCACGTTTATTCATACTCGTCACCTCTCTAATTGGAATTTTCGCCTTGTGATTATATAAATGTTTCGACAGGTGTCGTCGGGAACTGCCCAGCACAAGAGGGTCAAGATCTGCTTTGTAGGGGAAATTCGTCGGGAGTGTAGGTTATATCTTTCAATTGGGAGAAGAAGACAAAGTCCTTCTTGTTGAGTGTCAACAAAGCATCACAAGAGTTATGTATGGCGCTTGCGGCGATGATGATGTCGGGATAGTCGATCTCCCGACTGTCCAAACAGACCTGCGCGAGGAGGCGAGCCAAGATGGCAGCGACGTCTCCGTCAAGATCGACCCATTCGAATTGGTTGAGGACATCGCGTGCTTTTTCAAGGGATTTTTGCGAGTCCTTGCGCAGGTAGGGTCCAGTCAGGATTTCAGCCACGGTCGTGGTGCTGATCAAGAGCTCGGTCTGCTGCTCGCTGAGGGTCTTGAGTAAGTCGACGACGCGTGGATTGTGGCGATCGATCTCAACGAGAATTGATGTGTCGACAAGCACTCTCATGAGACGATGCCCAGGCGTTGGAGCCGGGTTTTCGCGGGCCGTTTTCTGTGCTTGCCAAGGATAGAGTCAAATTCCTTTGGGAGAAAGTCATGTTTATCAAACACCGATGGGTCGCGCTTGCTGATGATGGCGCTCTCTCCGGTGATATTGATCATAAGAGCGTCTCCTACATGGATTCCCAAGTGTTCGCGGATTTTCTTGGTGAGGGTGATCTGTCCTCCTCTGGTCACGGTCGTTTCAGGCATATAGGTGAAGGGGACTATAGTCTTTAAAAGCTTTACTAAGATTTTTAGTAAATCCTTCGGAAATGTCGGAATTCTTTCAAGAGAACTTTGCATAACTCAGTTTTCAGCCGGATGCATGGTTCTCTCAGGTTTGGGCGTTGACTTGAGTCACACACGTCTTCGTACACGCCTTCTCACATCGAGGATCATAAGTCCCACAGATAGGGAGGCACTGTGTGGGACAACATTCAGCCGCTTCTTTACCAGAACAAGCGATTGCCGCCCTTCTACTTGCCCATAATGCCAGATCAGTCGTTTCCATTCTGGTGGTGAGTGGAGTGGGATCTCTGACAAGGGGACTGAAGAGTGTATCGGGATGGGGTAAAATCACCGTAGGGGCTCCAGTGTGGGCGATATCCGAAATCAATACGAGAGAAATAACTGAAATGACTGCAGCTAAACAAAGAGAAAAAGAAGAAAACAAATCATTCACCTTGTTCGGAGTTGGATTCCCATTTGCTGAGATGCGGTGTTTTG
>DATDXB010000016.1:0-2095 GCA_035289465.1 Candidatus Nanoarchaeia archaeon | reverse complement strand
CCAGCAGCGACGAGCGCGCTCATTCAAGAAGGGTTTGACTCGCAAATACTTTTGCCTGATTGAATTCTCGTGAAACATATCACAAACATGAAAGTACTCCTTAATAAATCTTGCCTATTTTAATAATTGACAAGCCCTTAGTGGCGTGGAGACCTTGAAGAGGGTCATATTTTTAAACATCTCAGTCCATTATATCACCATGAGACAAAAACTGAGACGGCAACTGGCACTCATCGTGAGCGCCTGTGTGGGCGGCTGTGTCTATGTGGTTGTGGTGCCCTTTCTTCATCAGTATAGAGAAAATGAGCGATTACGAACAAAGATAGCTGCACAGAACGAAACAATTGCATCTGTGAGGTCAGAGTATCGAGGATGCATTGATGCGTGGCAAGGGCGATATGATGCCGCAAATGATAGTTATGATAACCTCAATCAGGATTATTATACACTTCGCCGCAGAAACGATGAGCAGGATCTCGAATATGATGCGGAATGCGCCCGGTATGACCTACTCAATAAGGAATATGAGGAACTAACCTTTAGACGTGACGAATTACATGACCAATATCATGCACTTGGCGCCCAATATGACTCCTTAGCAGCAGTCCACAGTCAATGTGAACCGACAATCCGAGCGTGTGAAGCGACCAATGCTGGTCTCTGGCAAATAATTTTCAGATTAGAGCGTGCACGTGAGCAACAACGCCGCGTAGAGCGTGGACCTGAACACGAACGTCATGATGAGTGAAACCTGTGCTTGATTCAGAGCCTTACGCAAGCCAGGGTAAGAAGTACTACTTTCGTACACAAACTATAAGTTAACTATCCTGACCCCCATATCCTATGTGCAAACAAAACTTAGGAAAACTGGACCGCATCTTCCGCTTCGTGCTGGGACTGTGGTTCTTAGGACCCATGGCTCCACGATTTGGCGCTGACTGGGCCAACTGGCTTGTGCTCATCGCAGGCGCAATCGCTCTCATCGAGAGCTTTGTCGGCTGGTGCTGGCTCCACGACCTGTGCGGCATCAACAACAAGAACCAGTGAACACTCCTGTCTGATCAATGACCATTAAGACGGTGATAGCTGCGCAAGCTCGCTTCTAGATCTTCTTCTGGAATCCTAGATTCGGGACTTAAGTCCCTCCAGATACTCATCACTACCGACACTCGCCCTCCATATGTGGTAAAGGGATATGACTCCCAATATGTGCGGACCTCGTCGGGAGATTTAGCTCTTCCCAGCACTGCGTCAAGAGAATAAATCGTCGGGGCTTGGGTCTCTGCAAGAACCTCGCCAGGTGTCGCTCCCTCTCCATAAGACATCTTCGGACGAGAGTACAATGCGGTCAAGACGCGATTGTTCATAATCTCCGACGGTGTTCTTCCTGTCAATCCTGCTAAGATCTTCACACTCCTGAAATAAGGTCCTCCGGGAATCCACGACAGCCTCTTCATGATCCGTCCGAAGCTCGTGGAATCAAGGCCCAAGTCCTCCACACGCTTCCCATCAGCATATGATGCAAACTTCATCAATCGTCCCAATACCGGAATTGAATACTCCGGGGGGACGGCAATCTCCGTATGCATGATGCCCGGATTCCTGCCCTTCCCCACCTCATCTTTCCATCCATCGACACAGCGGTTGACTAACTCTGTAATTGTCGGACCTAGAGGACTTCCTCCCTTGACTCTCGCCCGGCTCTTGAACGTCTCTTCTCCCACGCCCGATTGAACGCCCAAACGAAGCAGGCAACCCGAAAGATCAGCGAAGTAGAAGCTTGCGCAGAGCTGCTCGAACCATACCCTGGGCAGGACATCCGGCTCAAGAGGAGGGATCAATCCCACATCAACCCTGAGATGATCGCGTCTGATACGAAGCATCGAGACCACCAAACAAACGGGCTTTAAAAACATTCACCTGGATCTGGCTTTGGGCGTGGATTGGGCGATTTTGCCAATTTTGCCAAAGGAGTGTGGAGAAAGGTGCGGGAGGATCTAGTTCATTCCTTGGAATTTTGCTTTGAGCGCGCCTAAAAGTAGGTCTAGTGCGGATGAAAAGTCAAACTTGCAATGTAACTTCTCCTGCCAGTCAT
>DATDXB010000015.1:0-4847 GCA_035289465.1 Candidatus Nanoarchaeia archaeon | reverse complement strand
CAGGGTCAACCAAGAGCCTCCTCAGGTGACGATCAAGAGAAAACCTCGGGGCGGTATCGATGTGGGTACGAGAGTGAGACTCACTAAGATCGATACAGATACGGTCAAGACCATCTGTAGAGAATTAGGTGTGCTTAATGCCGATGTGCTGATCAAAGAAGATTTGGATATGGATCGCTTTATCGACGCCATCGAGTCGAATCGCAGCTACCTGCCTGCAGTCGTGGTGGTCAACAAATCAGACTTGCTCTCTGATGAGGAGAAGGATACCCTGCGCCGCGAGATCAAGCCAGACTTGTTTATTTCCGCCCATGCGAAGATGGGTCTCACTGAATTAAAGGACTTGATTTTTGAGAGGATCGGTTTCATCAGGATCTTTCTCAAGCAGGCAGGCAAGAAGGCGGATATGGAGGAGCCGCTCATTATGCGTAGGGGCGCCACGGTGAGAGATATCTGCACGACATTGCATCGCGATTTTGTGCGTAAGTTCCGTTTCGCCCGTTTGTGGGGTCCTTCAGCCAAGTTCGATGGCCAGATGGTGAGGAATCTGGACAAGTTCGTGCAGGATGGGGATATCGTCGAGCTCCATATCTCCTGAATGCATTTAAATACTCCTTTTAAGTGGTGACATCCGCTAGCTTTTTAAAGTATCAGTTCCCATGAAGGGGTATGGCAATTGCTCCTAAAACAATAGTCGCTGGCCTGCTTTTAGGCGGCGCATTAGCGGTTTATAACCTACCTGGCTGCGCTCCTTTTGCCCAGAATAAGGCTCGCGAAGCGTACAATGGCGTCCAGCAGATGCTGGGCAATCCAGTGAACCAAGAGGATGCTCCATATCGACAGCCTGAGGTCTCTGAGATCGACAGCAATGGTCGCGTGATCCGTGGCCCCTCGTCTTCAGAATCAATTCCAGGCGGCGAAGCCGCAAAAGGTTTAGCGCTCTTGGTCTCTGCTGGCGCGGGACTTGTATTATGCAAGCGTCTCGCTAACGGCCAACTCACCCAAGCATCTAATCCACAACCCGGAGGTCATCCATAATGGCAAGAAACTATAGCACATTGGCATATATGGCTTTGACGTCAGCCTCGACAATTTGTGTGGTCTCTAACGACAAGATCGCGTCTGGCATTCACAGCCTGGTCAATACGCAATCCGTCAATGGCGGTTCCTTAGATGATGCCATCCTTGCGATCAGTTCAGCTGCAGTCGGCTACTTCAGCGCAAGGCTCTACGACAAACTGCGCCATTAGAATTCTCTTTTTTCTCGTCTTGATCGATGATTGTGTTCAAACAAGCCATCGAATCATGGCCCATGCCGTAGAATGTTCTGAATACGCTTCTGCTTTGTCGACGAGTGTTTGATCAATGCCCAGTGATCTTCCAGCCTTACAAGTCCAGAACAGTACCATCGAGAACACCAGCATGATATAGGTCCAGGCCCATTCTGTTGGCCAGGATGCGGCGATCATCCAGATATTGATGACCCAGAATTGTCCGATGAATCCAGAGCCCACAACGAATAATCCGAGGATCAATGATAGTCCGATAAAGAGCTCTATCAAAAATTGCAGCCATCCAAACACCACGAGATTTGGTCGCACCACGTTCTCCATAAACGTCGCATAGAACCCAAACGTGGGATACTGTACGGCCTTATCGACAACAAGGGGCAACCATCCAAAGTCATTCCAGGGTGCCTTAGATAATGCCGAGATCAAAAACAGTATGCCTATCACGACGCGATAGACTCCGAGTGTGAAGATGCGTGATTCGGCTTCCCAAGCGCTGCGTAAAAATCCCATAGATACATCCCTTTGGTATTCCCTCGTGTCAGCGTCTTTATTAATCTTCTCTTCGATGATCTGTGGCTTCGCCGTTTTTTTCTTGTCAGATACCGCATCGCGCTCGATGCCTGCCTGAGACAGAATACTGCTCACGACATTGGGGGCGAGGTTTCCCTTGGAGGGGATGATGATTTGGCTTGGCCCGTTGCGCATCACGACATATTTCTCCCGCTTCCCAGCCATTTTATAGCCGTTCTCTTGGAGTGTAGAGATGAGCTCTTCTGCGATAACCATGCGTCTGATAAGCGTAAGGGCTACATAAAAACCTTTGGCACCACAACGGTTAAAAAGTCCAGGGTGCTCAACTGTCACATGAAAGCCATCTGGCTCCTCATATTGCTTGCACTAGTCGCTGTCGCTGCGGCTCAGCCGACTATCACGCTGGTCGGTAATTCTGTCGTCGATGGCACTAAGCTCAATGCGTCTCAAAAACCAGGCTCGGTTCTCAACCTCACAGTCTCACCCTCATCCCAGTTGGTCTACAGCGTCAATGGCAATGCCTATCAGGTCATCACCAATGGGACTGCGGGATCCGCCACCCTCAACGGGGCCTTGTCAGATGGAGCAAATACGGTAAGGATCGTGGCGATAGAGTCAGATACTCAGAATTCAACCTTAGAGATCACAGTGAGAGTCGATACGCTCCAGCCTTCTGCCTCGGTTTCGTTTAGTCCTTCATCGACGCAGCCTGCGGCGGAGAACGTCATTTTGTCATGGACGTTTTCCGACTCAAACTTGTTATCCTCTTGGATCAGCGTTAAAGCGCCAAATGGCACGATCTTGACGAACCAGACATCGGCTTCCAGCGCCTATGCGATTCTTGCGACTAATGTGGTCGCAGGGACCTACACGGCTGATTACCAGGCTGTCGACGACTTTGCTCAGGTCCGATCAGGTCAAGCGACTCTGGTGGTCTCAAACAGCCTGCCGCAGGTGACCTTGGAGTCTCCGGCGAACAAGACACTGACTAATACTCGCCATGTGGCGTTCCAGTGCAAAGCAAGTGATGCGAATCTCACTGAGATCACCTTATATCACAATAATGACCAATCGTTTAGCGCAAGCGAGACCAAGGCTGCTAACAGCTCACAGACGATCACGTTTAACATCACGAGTCTTGATCCTGAGGAATTCATCTGGAACTGTCAGGGGCGAGATGCGCATGGCGGCACGGCTTTTGCGTCACAGAATCGGACGGTCATTATCGACACAGCGGAGCCCTCAATTGGTGCTCTCTCGCCAGCAGATGGCTTTGGCACGCTCAAATCCGACGTGACTTTTCTCTGGGTGGCCTCAGATAATCGGGATGGGGATATTGATTGTGCTCTTTGGGTCAATGGGACCAAGAAAAAAGAGCAGACCAAGCAGTCGGGCAATGAGACTGAGCTGACCTTCTCCTTGGGGGATGGGACGTATGAGTGGCATGTGGAATGTCTCGATGAGGCCCAAAATAATAGGACGACTGCGACAAGGAAGTTCACCGTAGATGCGCTTGCAGATGAGGTGGTGCCTGCTCCTGCACCAACCCCTGCGCCTGAGGAGCCTAAGGAGGAACTGCCTAAGGTAGAGGTCAAAGAAGAGCCAAAAATAGAGCCCGAGCCGCAATCACAGGTGATTGTCAAGACCCAAGAGGTCACATCCACTCCTGAAGAGATAGAGGAGACTCCATTGCTTGCCAGGATCGCAAAGGCTTTGGGTGGTCGATTCTCGTTTCGAAAGTCGGTCTGGATCGCTGTGGGGGTCGTCGCCTTGGTCATCCTCACCCTGGGGGTTCTCGGTTTAAGGGAGTACTCAAAGGATAACATCATGTTCAAGGTCAAGATGAAAAAGTACAAGTTCTTGGCGCGGCAATTCTGGGAGACCAAAATCAAGGGCAAGAAGTTGTATTTTGAGCCCCCTCAGCGATAGTGTTGTCAGTATTCTATCTCGATAAACCCTTATTGACCGTGCCAAATGTTTAAATAAGCTCCAGAGGGATTCAGGGTATCATAAGAGGTGAATCATATGGAAGACTCACAGAATGGTTTGTTGATCGCGGCCTTGGTGGCTATCGTTGCCGTCGTTGGGCTGGTGATCTTGTTTAGAGCTGAATCGACTGGTGCACTGCAGTACCAACACGCGACTGTAGGCGAGTCGGGCTTGTGCGCGTGTCCTGAAGGCTACACGCAGAAGTTCACTGGTGGACACGGTGGCCTTGCCTCCTGCGTCTGTCACAAGGAACCGACAGTGACGAATTTGTATTGAGCATTCCTTTATTCTTTCTTTTTGAGTTTTATTATTGCATCCTGATACAATCTGAAGGCTTTTCGATCTTCCTTCTCGTAAACATGAGGCGTGCCCAAGGTCTCTTGGCAGTTTTCGCATTTGAGTGGAGCTAAGTCATCCAATGGTTGTTGGTGAAGGGTCGCCAGACTGTCTGGGGCGAAGATCCTGTCCAGATAGAGGCGTCTCAAATTCCCAGGCCCGTCTTTTTGGTAAACTGCCACAAGATGTTCGCACTTTCTGCAACCAAGATGCAGGAAGCGGGACCATGTCCCTCGAGCCTTCTTGAATTCGTCTCTCTTGAGCTGCAATGCAACCATCGTCACTTGTTGTGGTGTCTGAGGTAATCGACAAGTAATCTCACGCCAGCTCCCGTAGCTCCCTTGCCAAGATACATCTTGTCTTCGTCAAGGTAGGCTGGTCCTGCGATGTCGATGTGGGCCCAGGGCTGTTCGCCGACAAAGTGTGACAGGAAGGCTCCTGCGGATACCGCGCCTGCTTTATTCTTGGCCCCTACGTTCTTGACGTCAGCGACATCGCTCTTGACCTGGTCTTTATAGTCGTCGTACAGGGGGAGTTGCCAGACGCGGTCGGTGCTACGCTTTCCAGCGGACAATAATTGCTCAGTGAGCTCGTCATTGTTGCTCATCAAGCCAGAGGCCGTATTGCCTAACGCAACGACACAGGCGCCAGTCAGCGTCGCAAGGTCGATGATGCGTGCGGGGTTCAGGTTCGCGGCGG
>DATDXB010000014.1:0-12488 GCA_035289465.1 Candidatus Nanoarchaeia archaeon | reverse complement strand
GACTTCGTTCATACGTTGACAATCTCTCTAAAAGTGCTGGTCCCTCAGCGAGTCGATACACGTCGTTGACTGAGATGAGGGGGATGATATCAGGGGGAAGTTCGGATCTGATTCGATCGGGCTGTCCTGTAAGGGGGACATAACGGGTGAACGATCGGCTCATCTCATCAAGAACACTTGTGGGTGAATAACCTTCTCGAGGTGTCCAGGAGATTCCCAAAACCAGATGGTCGGGAAATTCAAGAGAAATCCCGCATGAGAGATCAGGATTCTTGAGAGTGTGGCCATCAAATTGGACGCTGAATGCACTTTCTTCATCCTCAAGGACAAAGGCAGTGGTGTCAGAGAGGGTCATAAAGGAACGCGCCAGCTGATAGAATCCGGCAGCGGCAGAGATGAATGATTCTCCTAAAGGGACAAGCTGACTAAGAGGCTGGGATGGTTGGCATCGTCGTAATGCAGAGGCGTATTCATAGAGTCGAATTTGACCTGTGAGATATGCTTTCTCTTTGCGTCGAACACCGTCATCCATTATCTCGGGAGAAGAGGAGACGACTATAAATGTCTAGCTCATGCCAAGGCAATAACTTTTTAAGCCCCCATCAGGCAGACATCTCCATGGTCCGTATCGCACCTGTCGAAGCCCAGCTTATCGGTGGTCGCATCATACTAGAGAACTCCGACCCCGCAAGAGAGCTCTTCAATAGCATGCGCTTTGGCGAGAAAGGCCAGGACAACAAAGTCGAGATCTCCTTGCATGAAGCAGTCTACTTATTAGAGAAATCACAGCTCAGGCTTATTTCAAACAACAAAGAAATCGATGCAGATCATCTCATCAAGAAGGCGGCAAAGTCAGAGCCTAACTTCATGGTGCGCCATGCGGTCTTCAGGGATTTCAGAAATAGAGGCTATGTCATCAAGACAGCCCTCAAATTCGGAGCAGAGTTCCGCGTCTATGATAGAGGCGTCAAGCCAGGTGAGGATCACGCCAAGTGGATCGTCTTTCCTGTCAAAGAGTCAGAAGGCCTGACCTGGCATGATTTCTCAGCAAAGAACAGGGTCGCCCACAGCACCAAAAAACGCCTCTTGATTGCCTGTGTCGACCAAGAAGGCGATGTGACCTATTGGGAAGTCAGATGGCTGCGGCCGTAAACGGTAATGATTTAGAGAAATGATTCAAGCTTAACATCTGCTAAGGAGCCAAGCTGGGCCTTTTTTTCATCAGCCAGTCGCGCAAGTCGTTGTCGCAAAAAATCCATATGCCCTGCGTACGCCTGTTCCACATCTTGTCGCAGAGCACGGATCCTTTGTTGTGCAATTGCAAATCGGGAAGAAATGTGCTGGAATTCACCCTCTGAAAGAGGCCTTACGTCCAGGATGTCTAAGGGGATTGGAAAATTAAATCCCAGGAGGCATTGATCGGCAGCTTGTTGTGCTTGGAAATGTAAATATTCGGCCTCCACGAGATTGGTTCTTTCACCAACACCATATAATCGAGGGGAACGGACATAACGTTTTTCAACGTGATCGGCCAAAAAGCGATTTTCAGCGACTCGTTTTTCGACATTAAGAACAGTGTTATCTTCTGTGGTAATTAGTGGACATTGGTTGGTAATATAGAGGCGTAGGGCCATTCTCTCACATAGGAATTCTGCCTTTTTAAAGTTGAGGGATAAAAAAAGAGGGCAATACCTATTTATAATAGCCATCAACTCAGTCAATCCATGGTGACCACTGACCAACTCCTCGAAATAGTAAAGAGAAGGGGTCCAGTAGTGCCGTCAGATGTTTCTAAGGAGATCAATCAGAACTTGATGTTCACTTCTGCGATGCTTTCGGAATTATCAGCAAGAAAGCAAGTCAAGGTGAGTCATCTCAAGGTGGGTGGAGGTTCGCCATTATACTACACTCCTGATCAGCAGAAGGAGCTCATCCGTTTCCTCAGACACTTAGATCCAAAAGAGCAGGAGATTGTGAGGAAGCTTGAGCAAGCCAAGGTCTTAAGGGATATCGACTTAGGTCCTCTGCAAAGGGTGGCCTTGCGTCAGACAAAGGACTTCGCCGTTCCCTTAGAGGTCCAGATGGGAGTAGAGACGGAGATTTTCTGGAAGTATTTCATGACCTCTGATGATGAGGCGATTCCCATGATCAAGTGCATTGTCGAGCCGCCAAAACCAGCTGTGCAAGAACAAGTCCCTCCAAGGGTGCAAGCACCAGAGCCAAGGGCACAACCGTCCGTACCGGTTGTTCAGGAACAAAAACACAATAACACCAAGCAGACTGTCCTCAAGGAACAAGAGCAACAAAACAACTCTCAAGAACCTGTTCCACAACCCAAGACAAGAGCGCCAAGATCAAAGGCGCCAAAAGACGATGGTCCCAGCGCATTCTTCACCCAAATATCGAGATACTTTGAGTCAAATAACATCCAGATGCTCGAGAATAAGACGATACGAAGAGACAAAGAGTATGAATTCACACTCAACGTACCTTCACCGGTAGGCCAAGTCACTTTCCACGCGATAGCGAAGCGCAAGAAGTCGCTCAATGAATCAGACCTTTCGACACTCTACGTCACAGCACAATCGCTTCACTTACCTATTCTGGTGATCACTGACGGAGAGGTCTCAAAAAAGGCAGAATCATTGGTAGGCAAGGAATTGCGCAATCTCTCGGTGGTGTGCTTGAATGGGAGTTAATCTCAAAGAACTCATCATAAGAAAAGACATCGCGATAGAGGATCTTTCGGGCAAGAGTTTTGCCGTTGATGGTCATAATGCGCTCTATCAGTTCTTATCGACAATTAGACAACCTGACGGTTCTCCGCTCACAGACAAGAAAGGCAGGATCACAAGTCATCTCAATGGTCTCTTTAACCGATCTTCCTACCTGATGCGCCAAGACATCAAACTTGCATTTGTCTTTGATGGCAAAGTGCCTGATCTCAAAGCAAAGGAGATCGCAAGAAGAAAGGAGATCAAAGTCGAGGCCCAAGAGAAGTTTGAGCAAGCAAAGAAAGCCCAGAATATCGATGAGATGAAAAAATACGCGGCAAGGACCACAAGACTCACCAAGGAGATGATTGATCAGGCGAAGCAATTGCTTGATCTGATGGGTATTCCAGTGGTGCAGGCGGCTTCAGAAGGAGAGGCCCAAGCGGCGTATATGGCCAAGCAAGGGGATGTCTATGCCGCAGTCTCCCAGGATTATGATACCCTGCTCTATGAAACCCCAAGACTCATCCAGAATCTCTCAGTCTCAGCAAAGAGGAAACTCCCAGGCAAGTTGGGTTATCAACCAGTCAGCCCGCAGATGATCACCTTAAAAGATGCATTAAAAGAGTTAGGTCTCAGTCAGGATCAGCTTATCGCCCTGGCCATGCTTGTGGGCACGGACTATAATCCAGGAGGCATCAAGGGCATCGGCCCAAAGAAGGCTCTTGCTCTAGTCAAAAAACATCCTGGGGATATCAAGGATATTTTTGAGGAAGCGAACTGGTCTGAGCATATCGATGTGCCGTGGAAGGATATCTATGCGATGTTCACGTCGATGCCGGTGTCAAAAGACTACGAGCTCAAGTGGTCAAAGCCAAAGATAGACAAGCTCAATAGCTTTCTCGTCGAAGACTTTGGATTTTCTCAAGAGCGCATCGCTGCGTCCTTGGAGAAACTCGAAGAGCACGCAAAACAGAGGCAGCAGCGTTCGCTTGGGGATTTTTGATGATGAGACCAAAATCCCTCAGAGAAATACAGCAGGAGATCGTGCCTAAATCCTTCCAGGACCATATTTTCAAATCCTATGACCAGATGGGCGATATCGCGATTCTCGACATTCCAGAGGAGCTTGTTCCGTACGAGAAGAAAATCGCCCAAGCCTTGCTTAAGGAGCATAAAACAATCAAGACCGTCTGCAAGAAGATCGGGTCAAGAGCAGGGACCTATCGTCGTCAGAAGCTCAAGATTCTCGCTGGCAAACGGACAAAAGAGACCATCCACAAAGAGTGTGGCGCTCAGCTCAAACTGCATGTGGAGAAGGTGTACTTCTCTCCAAGGATGTCGACAGAACGCTTAAGGATCGCCCAGCAGGTCAAGCCCGGAGAAAACATCCTGGTCTTGTTCTCCGGTTGTGCGCCATATCCTTGTGTGATTGCAAAGAACGCAAAGCCAAAGAGCATTGTCGCAGTCGAGCTCAACCCGATTGCGCACAAGTATGCCCTCGAAAATATCAGGCTCAATAAACTCTCTAACGTCGAAGCGATCTGTGGCGATGTCCGCAAGATAGTGCCTAAGCTCAAGGGTTCTTGGGATCGTATCGTCATGGCATTTCCTCATGGGGGGGAGGCATTCCTCGACATCGTCATTAAGGCGGCAACAAAAGGGACCATCATCCATTTCTATGACTTCGCTGCAGAGGAGGAATTTCCCAAGGTCGAGCAGAAGCTGCTTGATGCCTGCAAGAAAGCCTCAAGGGCCTGTAAAATAGTGTTCACCAAACAATGCGGTCAGAATGCCCCAAGGACATTTAGGGTAGTGGTGGACTTTATCCTCGAGAACTGATAAGAGCCATATGACCGCCACCTTTTTAAACGCAGAGGACTATGGTTACTCTGCATGCGGTGATTACGTGAACACCCACTGAGGGATACGCCCGATGAGGAGCGGAAGTAACTGATGAGCGTGCTTTATTTTCCTAGAAATTAGGTATATTTTCTATTTATCCGAAGATTCCTTGGAATTCGCCGTCTTCTTCATCTTTTTCGGTCTTGATGCGCTCGACTGCGAAGAGGAAGTCTTCATGCATGATTTTTGAGCGGTCTGTCCTGATGGCGCAGTAGCCTGCTTCGGTGCAGACTGCCTTGACTTCGGCGCCGGAGAACTGGTCCATCTTGGAGACGATATCATCGACATCGACCTTCTTGTCCAGCGACATGTTTTTGCTGTGGATCTTGAGGATTTCGCGGCGGCCGTCGATGTTAGGCACGTCGACAAAGATGAGTCTGTCCAATCGTCCTGGGCGGGTGATTGCGGGATCTAAGATGTCGCGTCGGTTGGTGCAGCCGATGATCTTGATATTATCCAAGGATTTGAAGCCATCAATCTCCGCCAATAATTGCATGAACGTGCGTTGGACTTCTCGTTCGCCAGAAGTCCCCACCTCTAGCCTGGTAGCTGCGATGGCGTCGATCTCATCGATGAAGATGATAGTAGGAGCGCGCGCCCTGGCAAGCTCAAAGACATCCTTGACCAATTTTGCGCCTTCTCCGATGAATTTTTGTACAAGTTCTGATCCGACAAGTTCGATGAACGTGGAGTTGGTGCTTGCGGCGACCGCCTTGGCGAGCATCGTCTTACCTGTTCCAGGCGGGCCATACAACAGGATGCCCTTGGGCGGTGTGATTCCGATTTTCTTGAATAATTCAGGTTTAAGCAAAGGCAATTCGATGACTTCTTTGATGAGTTGTTCTTCCTTCTCAAGGCCGCCGATCATGTCCCAGGTGACATTGGGTTTCTCAAGGTTCACGAACTTCTCCACTTCGTACTTCTTTGGAGTGGGTACTTTTTGGACGATAGTGAGGTTTTTTTGTTCGGCGAGTACGACATCGCCTTCGCGGACCTCGCCGACGGATTGGGCAAGTTCGACTAAGAACTCATTGCCATTAGGGAGCTTGATGACTGCGCTGTTGTCGTGGAAGTATTTGACTCTGCAGACTAAGAGCGGTTTTTTGCGGAACTTTTCGACTTCGCCCTTGAGATTCTCGACAGTTTCGCGTAAGAACCTGTTCTCCTCTTCAAGGCCGTTGATGTTGGCCGCGTAAGAATAGAATACGCGGTCGAAATCTTCCCCTGTCCCCATGTTCTGTTATCATTGAGCGAGATATAAAAAGGTTTGGGTGATGTTTTCACAGGTCTCAACAAGCTTCTAAAAGATTGTGATGGGTTTACCGTCGGGTGATACACACAAGGTGGTGAGGTGTCTTGTTAAGGATTACAGGCTTCTTGCCGACGACGACATCATCTTCGATGCGGATGCCGAGTTTTCCGGCAAAGTACAATCCAGGTTCCATGGTAAAGATCATGTCTCTGACAAATCTGAGATCGCGTGAGCGGACAGGGAGTGGATCATGGACATCCATACCTAAGCTGTGTCCGAAACTGTGGATGAAGTTCTTTTGATGAACCCCCAGTGATTCGCGTAGCATTGCGTCGACGTCAACAAACCGTGCGCCCGGTATGAGGAAGAGCACACCTTGCCTTTGAACATTGAGTACAAGACTATAGAGTTCTCGTTCTGATGTGTTTGGGGTGCCCAGGAAAATGGTCCGGGTCATATCCGCGCAGTATCCCTTGTACTTGACGCCAAAGTCAATGACGCAAAATCCCTTATGGAGTTTTCCCTTCGGGCGATGGTGGGGAAATGAGGCATTTGGTCCCGATGCCACGATGGGATCGTAAGCAGGCTCAACATCGTGGCGTGCGCATTCTGCGCGAAGGTACCTATCGACATCTTCTTCGGTCTTGAATTTCTTGAAATTCGAGATGCAGGACGCGAAGATCGTATCGGTCAGTTTTGTTGCCTTCTTAATGCGCGATATCTCCTCTGAAGTCTTGGTCATGCGCAATTCAAGCAGGGTCTTGCTGATCGAGATGAGATTCTTCTTGGTCGCTCGTTTGAGGTGTTCTGCGCTCTCGTGATTGAGCGCTCCAGAATTGATGCCTATAGTGCGATGCCGTTTCATGGCATCGCTGACTTGTTTCAGCAGATCACGCTCGCCTTTCTTGACGCTAATAGATGGATTCTTCTTGAAGCGTTCATATTCAAATCCAGTCGCAAGCAATGTAGCGGATGTAGATGTGACTACGAGCGCTCCGTATTCAAGATCGTCAATGCCTGTCAGATATTCGATGGCCCAGTCTTGTTGTCGAGGGGAGAGGTTCAGAAAGACCGCAGCACCGATTCGTTCTCGCTCAAGATGGCGTTGGAATGCGGCGAGTTTCATCTCGTGACCACAAACGAGGCGACCTGTTCGTGGAGTTTTTTTGCAGCGCCTTTCTCAAAGTGCTTGCGGGCGGGCGCGATGAGCTTGTCAAGTTCAGTGGCGACGGCGGTCTTGAAGTCGGCAGGGTGGATTTTTCCAGCGACATAGGCGTCGCGTAATTCGGTGTAGGTCCCAAAGGAGATGTCTCCACCGAACTTTGCTGGACGTGAGATCGTGACATCCTTTGCTTCTTTGAAGATGATGTGTTTGCAGTATTCAAGAAGAGGATTTCCTTCTTCTTGTTTTGCAGGACAGAATGCCGTGTTGATCTTGGCCATGATTTGCTCGGTGGAATCGTGCATATAGAT
This sequence comes from Candidatus Nanoarchaeia archaeon, assembly GCA_035289465.1. GTDB lineage: Archaea > Nanobdellota > Nanobdellia > Woesearchaeales > JAGWAF01 > DATDXB01. The sequence continues at coordinate 5,144 of DATDXB010000014.1, read as the reverse complement.
ACAGCTCTTTGGGTCTGACTTTGACATCTTTGAGGCCATCATGGTCGCTTCATCATCGCCTCGTTGTTGGATGCCTTGGAGTCCCATGAGGATGTGGTGGTGCACAGCGACGGGTTTTTTCTTGCCGATTTTTGGCGCGACTTCGCGTGCGAGGATATTGGCTCTGCGCTGGTCCATTCCCAACTGGCAGATATCGACATCCATCTGAAAGACATCAGTGACCTGCATGGGGGGGTAGAAGAGTTGTCCCATCGACAGGGTCTCCCCTTGCTTGCGCCCCATGATGGTCGTAGCTCGAAGAGTGCGATCAAGCGTGATGTTCTTTGCGACAGTCAGGCAGCGGTCCCAGTAGGCGATGCCATCCATGAGGTCTTTGGCCCAGATGATGTCGACTTTGCTCGTGTCGATGCCGCATGCCTTCCAGACCTCGATGAAATACTTGCCTGCGGTCCTGATATTATCCAGGTTGCCCCCTAGCTTGTTGTTGACATAGGCGAAATAGTCGGCGAGATAGAGTTTGAACCTGATGCCTGCTTTTTGCATATTGCGCAGATTCGTCGCGCGAAGGAGTCCGAAGTGAATTGGTGCGATGCCGGAGGGTTCAAAGCCGTCGTAGGCGATGGGATGGTCATTGGTCTCAAACAAGTGCTTGAGTTCATCTTCAGTGACGATCTCTTCGGCGAAACTCTTGATGAGCTCAATCTTGGTCGTGACGTCCATACGAACCTCCAGCTGAGGATTGTGTTAAAAAACCTTCGATAAGGCCTTGCGGACCCTCCTTTGGGCCCAAAAAACCCTCCGCGAAAGGTTTATATAACACCCTCGCTTGACCCGACGCTAAGGGAGTGACACATGGCACAAATGGCAGAACCCCAGCAAACACAGACTCGCAAATTCTCAAAAGAGATCATCGGCAAGACGATCGTGTCAAAGACTGGCAAGCGCTTTGGCGAAGTCGGTGACTTGATCTTCGAGACCCGTTCAGGAGAGCTTATCCACATGGTTTTGGTCAAGCCCACTGCCTATTGTGAGAAGTTAGAATTAGAAAAGGACAAGGACGGCAACCTCTTGGTGCCCTTCTCCGCCGTGATTGCAATCGGCGACTTCATGGTCATCTCAGAAGAAGATATTATCTAAGGCCCGGTTCTCGAAACTCAACATAGTAGTCATCTAATCCAAACGCTCCACCTCGAACCTTATGGCCGCGGGTGATCTCGCGACCAATTAGGTATCTTTCTGTTGCACTAACGAATTGGGGTCCTTTGATGTAGGCCCAATGTCCCTTACTATCGACGCGATATCCCCAATTAATAACGGATGACCTGCACGCAGCAAGATGGTGGGCGGCGCCTCCAACCTTGTCAACGAGTACTTCATAGCTTCCGTCTGGTGCTTCGATAGTGAATGTGCGCGTCCATCTTTCGGGAACTCCTGGATAAGGGGACCCATCATGGTGTTCTGAACTAAAGGTGTAGACCCAAGTGCCTGTCGTGTTGTCTACTTCTACTTGTTCGAGTTGCTCAAATTCTCGGGTATCCCGTAACCCTCCGGCGCCACCACCATGTGGAGATGGTATCGTCGCGCGACATCCGCTCGCAAGCAGGGCCAATCCGCAAAGGCTGGCGGGCAATGCCTTCAAAGTTCTCATGAGCCTTCATGGCGCTTAGAGGTTTATAAAGATGGCCCTATTTTATTGCTTGGAGACGGCGCCAAAGCTCGCAAGCAATGCTTCAAGCTGTAAGAATTCGTCTGATCCTTCGACCATCCTAAATTCGACATCTCCACAGCGCTCTGTCAACCGTATTTTCTTCTGAGCATCAATGGGTAGGTTCCAGATTTCGCTCTGTATTTGCTTGATCACGTCAGACCCAGCAAGTCCATACTTCAACATGACATCAAGTAAGAGATTCCGCGCCTTCACGAAATCCATAGCAAGCGCAAGCTTCAAGACCTCTCCCACTTCCTGCGGCTTTGCCACAGAGGCGAGTTCATACACCAGTTCAGGCGATACAGTATCGCCCACAGCCGCACAGCTTTGCAAGATGTTCTCAAGCCGTCTGCAATCGCCATGAGACACTTGATATAACGCATCCACAGCCCCATCAGCGACCTTCAGGTTCTCCTGCACAGCGATGCCTTCGATGATGGTCTTGACATGGTCCTTCTCAAGCGGACGGAATTTGAACAAAGCACAGCGTGATTGGATAGGGTCGATGATCTTAGAGGAGTAATTAGCAGACAGGATGAATCGTGTTGTAGGCGCATACGTTTCCATAGTGCGACGCAGTGCCTGTTGTGCTTCCTTAGTAAGAGCATCACATTCGTCTAAGAAGATGATCTTGAAGGGAAATTTCCCAATTGCCCGTGTTCGTGCGAAATCCTTCACCTTCACACGCACGACATCGATGCCGCGTTCATCTGAGGCGTTAAGCTCAAGGAAATTCTCGCGCAGGTGATCCCCAAACAATTGTCTCCCGATCACAAGTGATAATGAGCTCTTACCTACGCCTGCCGGCCCCACAAACAACAGATGAGGCATGTTTTGTGCTTCAAGAAATGCCGCGATCTTAGAAACGATATGGTCCTGTCCTTTGATATCTGCAAAGGTTTGTGGTCGGTACTTCTCAATCCACAGCGTCGCCTTCATAGTCTCAGTAAATCGGTGAGGGTTTATTAAATTGACGGGCTAAAAGGAGTGTTAATTTTATGGCGCCTGTCCTACGCGTGTTTCACTGCGTTTTACCGCGATTTCTGTCGTGATGCGGTCTTCGTAATCATAGGCGGCTTCAATCGTCACAGGGAACTCAAAATCAGCAGAGGAAGGGATTTGTTGGGTGCAGGTGATGGTTTTTTCTCCACCAAAGAGTGTCGTAGTCCCGTCAGCTCCGCCTTCAAGTCCTGAGCAGCTCAGTCCTGGTATGCCTGAGCTCACGCGCACAGCGACGCGGTTCTCATTGCGTCTGTCGACTTTATCACAGCCTGAGCCTGGGGCGTAAATCTCTCCTTGGCCAGCATGCATGATCTTAAAGGTGAATCCGACTTTATCTGCCGCGCGGGCGGATTCGCGCACCGAAGAGATTTGGACGGGTGCTCCGGAATTCTCTATAGTCTTATCTTCATTGATGGTGCAGATGCCATTGGCATCAGGATTAAGGATATTCTCTCGTGAGCATAATGTAGTAGAGGCAACAGTCCCATAATTATAGCACACGCTTGCCTGCAAGGGGAAGCGTTGCACAGAGCCTACGATAGGGCTGCGATGATTCAGGCCGACAAACTCGGCAAAGGAGGGGGAGGGTTCTAAGATGTTGCCTTCGGCGTCTTGTTGTCGGGCAAGCACATCTTCTGTGGGTCCTGAGACGAGTGCGCCTGAGGAGACGCCAAACTCATTGGCGAGGATGCCGGAGATCATGACTTTCACGCGGGAGGCAGGCACAGGGAATTCTCCTTTGTTCGTCAATCGTACCACAATATCAAATGGGAATGATCCTCCATCATAGACTTCAGGAGGCGGATTGCCGGGCAGGAACTCAGGCACGATGCCTGCGCTTCCTCCCAAGAATTGGGTGGAGGCGATGCCCTTTGCTCCTTCAGCTGCTTGTTCTTGGCAGGCCGAAATCAGGAGAATGGTCAAGACAACCATCGCTAAGGAGAGTCTCATCAAGAATCGACCCGCAAAGGTCTTTTTTAAATGTTTGGTAGTTATAGGGGGATCCACAGATTATGTGGGAGAATACGTGTTGAGTATCTATCGTCTAAAGAGGAGGTTCTTAGTCCTATAACTAAATGTTTCTTTCTGGCTAGGGGACGGTAGAGTGTTTCGGTATGGCGGTTGAGGATGTAAATGGAGATGGACGCACCGATACATCCCAGTATCAGCATTTCGACAAGATAGTTGTTTGCCAGGTGGATATCGATGAGGTGCCAGATGCTTCTGAAGATGAGGACTGAGGAGAGGATAAGCACAAATTCCCAGATGACGTGATAGGGCTCTTTCATGGGGAGGATAGAATCTCGACTGGGGTCTGCATCACATTGCGGTATCCGTACCGTAATCTCACCACGAGGGGTGTCACAAAGGATCCTTGCAAGCCTAATGCGGCGTGATCGACTTCACAATGTATGGTGGCTTGGCCATTGATGAGTTTGATATGTCGTCCGTCTTGATCACGGGGTTTGCAGGTCTGGGTGATCTCAATTAAGTCAGAGATCCTGACTTCTTCAAGGGCGACATAGTCGATTTCATCAAACCTGAGCCCTTGAGGGTCGTAGGGACTGCACTTGTTGAGGTAGGTTGCCCCTTCCCTAAACACTTCTCCGCCGCCGACATTGGCGATGGTGATGGTGAATCGTGTCTTCTTGGGCGAGGGTTCGACTTGTACTGAACTGATGGCGACAGGCGCTCCTTGGGAGCCTACAAAAGTGATGCTTCCTACAGGACACACTTTTTGTTTGACTGTAGTCGAGAAGGGGTCGGTGTCGATGCAGGCTTCTCCTGAACCGATGGTTTCATAGCCATAACAAGCCGTGCCCATCAGGGTGAATCGGTAGGATGGTAGGTCGCGGTCTTTTAAGGGTAAGACTGTGGCTTGGAAGGTGGCATAATCAAAGGTGCCCTGGAGATTGAAGGCGTTTTTTCCCTCAGTAGGGGGTATGGGCTGTCCTGTGAAGGGGATGCCTGGCAAGAGGCGATGGTCAAAACCGCTCAGGTAGATGCGATCATTGGCGAATCCGACGTCAGTAGCTCCCACATTGGCGACGCGCACCGTGATGTCAAATTCCTGGTCATCATAGAGTCGTGCGGGTGGGAGATTGGGCAAGAATTGGAGCTGTACTCCTTGGGTGCCGCTGCGATAGTTTTGTTGGGGTTGCTGCGTTGGTGCCGCAGACTGACAGGATGCGATGAGGATAAGAACGAGGACTGCAAGAGGATATAATCTCATACCCTCACCTTCAAAGTCTGATTATATAAGGATTACGTCGTGCAGATAAAGTCTACTAAACGAGACACTAAACTGGGTCCGTGATTTTTGTGTATGGGTTTGTAGTTTTCTCTTTTAAACAAGTCAGCCTCTCCTTCCTGTGGAGGCATTTTGTCGTTTCTGGTGCGAAAAGGCTGCGATTTGCGCAAAGTTAGTAGCGCT
>DATDXB010000013.1:0-3182 GCA_035289465.1 Candidatus Nanoarchaeia archaeon | reverse complement strand
GTATCTTTGGAACCATGAGTTGAGTGGTACTGGTCCTTTGCGAGCTGTTGGTTTGTGGTTGATGTAGTGTGTGACGATTCGTGTGATTGCTTTGGTGCTGTGGGTGTCTTTGTAGAGTTTCCAGCTTGGTGTTGTGAGGTTTTGGGGTTTGCTGCTCAGGGAGATGGCTGGTTTTGTGTTGTAGTCTCCTTCCAGATACTCTGGTTTCTTCATTCGTAATCTTTCAAGTAGCGCTCGTTGGTCGGCAGGTAGTCCTAGATATCTCGTAAGCAGTTCTTCATGCTCGACAACCACCTGCAGCATCTCTGGTCGTTCCTCCTGTTCATACCTAAAACTGCCAGCAAGTACTTCCTCCTCAACACTCAATTCCAAACTATCCACATCACTACCAGCATCAAGAAGTTCAATAATATCAGTAAGGGTCCTGCTCATCGCGATCCAATATAGCCTCCGAGGGGTGCTTGCTTGGAGAAGAGCTCTTCAAGACGCGCGCGGTTCCAGCCTCCTGCGCCAGCGAGCAGGAGATGGCTTAATTGGCGTCGCTTTTCGTGCAAGATCTCTATGCCTTCATCAAGGCTGCCTGATACGCCATAATGATCAGTATCGATCTTGATCGCGTCATCGACTATCACTAAAGAATGGATGTGGACGTTGTTGACTTGGCCGCGGCGATAGGCGCGGGCGTTTTGCTGGTCGAAATCGTCTGGTAAGTAAGTCTTGCCTAGGTGATACACAGAGCGCGCGCTGCTCAAGTCGACGCCGCGCCCCATGGCTTGGGCGGTCAATAACACAAATGAGACTTTGCCCTGTCGATATTGTTCAAGGATGGCTTCGCGTTCTGATCCTTTGACATTGCCGTCGATGACGCGGACAGCATAGTCATAGCGCTCGTGTAATTGGTCGATGAGTATGGGTCCCTTGATCTCAGTGCCGTTTCGTCGTGTCACACCTTCCTTGTAGACGGTGTATATGATCCCTTGGCGTCCTTCGCGCTTGTCGATATCCAGTTTTCCAAAGAGCGCGTCATATTTTGCGGACTTGCCGGCCTTACCGGTGTAGTAGGGTTCACCTGAGCTGTCCAGACCAGTTAATTGCGGATCAAGTGAAGCGTAATGCAGGAGCTGGATCTTGTGGGTAGGGTGTAGTTCGGCTTGGAGGATGCGGATATAGGCTGCTCGTTGTTCAGGATATCCTTCTAAGGATACGGTCAGGCGATGGTTGATCTCTTTGACTTTAAGATCAGCGGTCTCCCTGAGTGTGCGCCGTAACATGCGTGAAGCAAGCACGGTAGAGAGTAGGGCAGGGTTGCGCTCAAATGTGGTCTGGAATCCTTCAAGGGGATAATCTGAGGCAAATCCGCGTGGCGTCCACTTGCCCTGGGTGAGATGCACTGTCTTTGCGAGATCGGCGATGGAGTGGGGTACTGGTGTTGCGGTGAGTTCGAGGTAGTGTCTGATATTGAGGCCAAGCTCGATGACTGCGCCAGTCTGTTGGGCATCGACATTGCGGGCCAGATCAGATTCATCGACGATCAAGAGATCGAAGGGGAGTTTCTTGAGCATGGTGACGATGCGTTTGCTTTCGCTGACTTCTTCTGCGGCGACCATGAGGCGTACGGCGCGATCGATGGTCTGAGCTTCAAGTGCGAATCCATTTGTTTTGGCTTGTTCAAGAAGCGCAGTAAGGGTTGTCTTACTTTCTCTGACCTGTCCAAGTCGTTCTTGCACGGCCTTTTCAAATTCAGCGTCATCTGTTCCTGCCCGTTCGGTGATATCCTCGACTGTCCAAGTGCTTCTGCGCAGTTTTTCGTAATTGATGATGGTGTATCCGCTGAGGTTTTCACTGGTGACTTCTTCAAGATCTCGTGTGCGGCTGATGACGCGTGCGGTGTATCCGTTCTCTGCTGCTTCCGGGCCGAGATATTGCGGGATTCTGCGTTCCCATTCACCCATCATACCGTAGGGGGTGACGACGAGTGACTTGACTGGCCGATGGAGTTTTTGCGCAAGCACAGGGACTAAGAGCACACCTATGCCTGTCTTTCCTGTGCCCATGCAATCGGCGCAGATGAATCGTTCTTGATCAAGGCCCATCTGTAGGGCGATGAGTTGGTGGAGACAGGGGAATTCGACGGTGAGCGCATTGATCACGTCAGCTCCCTTGCTCAGACCACTCAATCTTTTTTGCACATCAGCATTGTTTGCAGCATCACCAAGCACGCAGGCAAGACCATCGACAGTATAGGTCTTGCGAGCCTGGATGCCGTTGATAATGGTGTCAAGATTACTGACCTTAAGAGCGGGGTCGCGGATGCGTGAGCGGGCATAAGGCACAGTGAGACAGCCGATGTCATTGAAGCGTTCAGCGACCCGATTATAGACTTCATGCATGGTCGTCTCTGGCTCAAACTCGTCCTTGCGTCTCTGTGCCTCGCCAGCAAGCTTAATGAAGTAGGCCAGGCGATCGTCTTCGGTGGCGAAATAGCCGCGCTCTTTGACGATCTGGTCGAACCTGCTCTTGACGAGCACCGAGAAGATCATGGGGTATCGTCGGATAATCGATGAGTCAAGTTGGGCGAGGGTTTTGTCCGCTCCGCCTTCGGAAGCTTCAAGGTTGCCTAGATACCCTCGTAGTGTGCTGGCGACACGCTCTGCGTGTTCAACCGTGAGTTTGCCTGTGGCAAGAAGAGTGATGAGCATGACTTGTTCGTGTTCAGAGAGTGAGGTGTCTGCGAGTATCGCGCCATAATCTTTTCTGAGCAAGTCTGCGTTGTCGAGCTTGGCTTCAAGCTCAGATTGGCGCTTTTGGAAATCGCGCACGCTGTGTTCTACGGCTTCGGTGTAGGTGGGTGCGCGAGCTCCGAGTTGCGCAGAGTCGACATGGTCTCTGAGTAAAATCTCAGCCTCGATGCCCAGGGTGTCGACAAGGTCCCTGAATTGGCGGGCTGGGGCTCGTGAGGACCACTTAGCGGTGCCGAGAAAATCAAAGAATGACGGGCGCTTTCCTTGTGGATTGGTGAGCACCGATCGGGTATAGTGGCTCAGGTATTCCCTGACCGCGTCATGGACGAGGTCTTGTTCAGGCTGGTTGAGCCTCATGTGATGATAAATGCCCAGGTCATTTATAAAGGTTAGGGTAGTAGTCCCTTAAAAGTGATACTTATTTAACTCAGCTCCAGCCCC
>DATDXB010000012.1:0-2836 GCA_035289465.1 Candidatus Nanoarchaeia archaeon | reverse complement strand
GCCCTTTCTCAAAAACAGCGCGCTCCTTCTCAAGGATATCCTTCCCAAAATGAGTCCACCAATGATCGACACAGCGATGATAGCTCTCAATGAAGTCGCTTTGAGCGGTTAATTGACAGACGGTGAATTTCTGTTTATCCGGATCCTTTCGTAATTGTTCGAGGGTATATTGCTGCATATAAGCAGTCCTGTAGGCAGAATCCGCATCGATCACAATACTTTCCTGCGGCCAGAGGCTGACGGGATAAAAATGGACTTCGACGCCTTCAATATCAAAGATGAGCACACCAACGCTTGCGCGCATGGTCTTCTTGTCTTGGAGTCGTTGAAAGACTTTACTTGTACCGATCACTTGGGCGAGCATATCTAAATCCTCTATTCTAAAGAACTTAATCACTATCTTATCAGGATATTTCTGATAGGCTTCTTTAAGCTGGTTCCAGGCGATTCTCCATTCAGCGAGTTTCATCTCAATGGCGAAGTTAGGTTCGCGTTTCGAACTCATAAATGTGAAATGGGCTTGATCGACCAGGTTCTGGGAAAGAAGGGACTCGGCAAGTGGAAGAATGTCAGTGTAATTGAGATTGGTGATGGTCATCAAGCTTGACAAGCGTCCGTTAGGCTTGAGGATACTGCGACCGTGTCGGATTCCATTGAATGTTTGATCAAACGATTGTTTCCTGATAGGGTCACGTTGTCTATTATGGTTCTCCTTGAGACCGTCAATCGAGATATCGAGCCAATCGAAGAGAAAATCATGCTTTTTGAATTCCTCAACAAAGGAGACATAACTGCCATTATCGATGAGTCCGATATGCAAGTCTGCTCGTAAAGAGCGCATATGGGCAAGGACAGGTATGTGCCAAGAGCGCAGGATGCGTCCTTCGTGCAACAAGAATGGAGGTTGATGGCGAGGGCCGTCGGAAGCCGTAGGCATTTGTTGCACGATATTTCTGAGAACGCCAGAAAAATTAGATTCATCGCTATACTTTTCTGAGCTTCGATCTGCTGGATATATGCAATGCGCACATTGGAGATTGCATGCCCTTTCCCACACGCTGGATATCAGATTGGGGACTTCTTGTTTGAGGGCAGTGGTAATCTGCGCTACAGCATTCTTCCTGCCCAGGACAATCTCTTCATACCAATAGTCGATGCTGCGCATCTATTCTTCTTCGGTGTGGTCCGCAGGCATGGGCTTTGAGTCTGTTGATTGTGCATGCGATCCGGTGTTGATTGCTTGTGCGTTGACGACTTGGGCATGTGATCCGCAGTTTAAGTTTGGCATAGTAATCCCTCCGTTGGTTTTGATAGACATGTAATTTCTACATTAATAAAGATTAGAATGCGAAAGTTTTAATAATTGCTGGTTTTTAAAGCAGGATATGGCCCAAGTCACTATAGCTCATCATGAACCCATCAAACTCGATCGTATTGATCGGAGGATTCTCTTCCATCTCAGTCAAGATCTGAGATATCCCAAGAACAAATTGGCTGCCGAGCTCAAGATATCTCCTCCCCTATTGCACTATCGCATCGAGCGTCTCAAAAAAGAGCTCATTAGGCCATCGATCATGCTCAACTATCCTGCCCTAGGCATCAAGTCCTATACCTTGCTCATTCGTCAGGCTGACGAGACTCACATCAAGAAGCTCATCGGCAATCCACGGGTGTATGCGCTCAATCAATTGATAGGGCATTATGGGTACTGGATCATTGCGATCACAAACGATATTGTCTCATTTTGCAAAGAGCATCTCCCCGATGCCGTGGTTGATATCCACGAGATTACTGAGTACAAACCAGACAATCACAATCCTTTGCAATTCGACTTCCCTCCTGAGCATAAACGCAAGCCTCAGCAGGATGCAGGCCTGGATCGGTATGATTATCGTGTTCTCTCTGAACTTGTCAATGATCCTGAACAATCAAACGCATCCATCAGCGCAAAGACTGGCCTAGACCGTGCCACCATCGCAAAACGCATCGACAAACTTATCCAGACAGGGATCATTCAAAAGTTCCGTTACACCATTGACATTTTCAAGTATGGGTTTCTCCTCTATGTCTTAAAGATTGTCGCATCTCCATCTTCGCTTTCCAAGGTGATATCGACGATTCACTCAGATACATACTCTGGATTTATCCATCGCAGCACCAATGTGATTCTCAATCAATATGTCCCTCCATCCTACAAGGAGCTCTTTGTGTTTATCGAGAAACTGCGCAAAGTCGATCAGACAATCTCAATCGAAGTGATGCAGAGCAGCGGACATTACTATATCGAGCCCCTGCCGGGAGTGGTAAGGGATATCATCAATGATCAGGCTCAAGGGCGTTCATAACTCAGGTTCAGAATCTTCATTTCAGTCCCACAAGCGAGCCGCAAACCATTCGAAAGGATACAGAAAAGATGAGGGTTAGCTTCTAAATGGTTTGCTTTGTTGCCAGAACCATTCAAAATAATTCTTGAATGAATCAGCGATTTGTTGACTTGTTATTTCAAATGCAAAAGGCATAGCTCCTTGGGGGATGGCGATTAAAGTGACATCTTTGTATATCATTGCCCATGATGGTGATTCGATGTTGAATGGCATGCGTCTTGCTTCACAAAGGTTGTAACTGTTCCTGTTTCTGAGAGTTTCGTCTGTGACATCGGGGTGATAGAGAAGTCTTGATTTTATGCCGAGTTTTTGGTATTGTCTTAATTAAGTAAGCTTAATAAAGGGGTTCTATTGTAGGTTTGTATGAGGTGTTAGTTTATGGCTCGTCCAAGAGGAAAAATTACGGCAGTTTGTCAGAACAAAGAATGCACTTTTTATCGCCGAGAAAAAGG
>DATDXB010000011.1:0-4636 GCA_035289465.1 Candidatus Nanoarchaeia archaeon | reverse complement strand
TAAGGATTCGTATGTGTGGCGCTTTAATGAACAAGAAAAAGCAAACTTGGGTGCTGAGGAGGAGCGGGTTGTGGGTCTTGTCGTCGGCGGCATCGACGTCGACATCGACCTCGGCGTCGTCGGCAGCGTCGACGTCGGCGGCTCGGCTCTCGGGTGGTCCCGTCGTTGCGGTCAAAAAATTTCTCCACAAGAAGTGGAGGTACGACAGTAGGTACTTATAGGACTACTTTTCTGAGTTATCGTATTCCCTGCATGAAATCCGTTAACGCAACCAATGCGCCAGGATTTCGGGATGGACCACACGTCCTGGAAAACATGCGTGAGCATGTTTCCATGCCAAAAACTCGAAGTTTTTGAGCATGTCATCATGGCAAGAGACCGTCATCGACGGCATTGCTGAGGAATGAATACATTCCGAAGCTTGCCGAGCGTAGCTTGGCATTGCTATAAACTACAGCCTCGACAGCTGGTAACCCTTGGTGAACGTGTGAAGAGGCAGTGATTTTGTTTACGGTGACTGGGCTATAGAGCGGGTTGTGGGTCTTGACGTCAACGACAACAACGTCAACATCAACCTCAACGACAACATCGACAACGACGGCTCGGCTCTCGAATGGCCTATTCTATTGCAGGGATTTTTTATCTATCACAGAATTCTCTAGCGCAACACAATGATATTCCCTCTACCTTTCTTGATCCTCTTGACTTTATCCTGGGATTCTAATTCATCCAACATCAAGGAGACCTTGGCTTCGGAATAAGGCAATTCCTTTCTGAGGTCTTTTTGGGTGATCCTGCCGTCGTTGTTCTTGATGATCGCAAGGAGAGTGTTAAGATCCTTTGAGGCGACAGGCTCGTCATTTTCTTCTTCATGTTCCTTTGCGTTCTTTCTTTGGTACCACACATAGCCACCCCATGCGGCAAAGGCTACTGCGATGATAAATAAGGCTCGGTAGATGAAGAAATACTCATCGGCAGGCCGCTCAAAGATGTCTTTGATATCCTCTTCGGGCTGAATCACTGGCTCGACATCCTCCATGATCTCGGGGAAAAGGATGATGTCTAAGGTAAATCTGCCCTCACTTGGGAGGAGGACTTGTTCCTGCGCTTGGGCAAAGGTCACCCCTTGGGAGATGCTCTTTGCGGTCAGCGTATAGTCCCCGCCTTTGACTTCCAAGAGGTAAGCGCCGTTCTCAGTGACTGTTCTTTGGACTGGCGTGGTGTTGATCTCCACTACTGCCTTATCCACTGGTGAGAGCGAGAAATCATAGACCTTACCTTCCAGAGTCGTGGCACTTGCTGAGGCACCTGATAGGGCAAGCACGAGCAGGATTAGGGGCAGGGACTTCATCTTGTGATTCCAAGGCTCAACTCTATAAAAAGCTGTTGAGGGTAGGATATGCTTAATCTGGTGATTCAGCCAGATAGGGAGAATAAGCCATAGTTTCAAGGATTTTAAAGTAATAACTGTTTAAATCAACCTTTAATATGTAAATAAAGGCTAAATAAACCTTAACTTACTGATTTTTGAAAGAGTCTTTATAAATAACGGCGCCTAGGATAGTATCAAGCCAGCGAAATGAAACCATTTCGCGGCCCCAAAATTCCACAAGGAATTTTGAAGGCCATCCTAAAACCTGAACGGAAGGGCACGCGGGAGCAATGATTCCTTGCGTGCCTTCCTTTCTTTTTTTGGTTGGACACACACTAACAATGGAGGAACATACCATGAAAACCATCAATGCAATCGTGATGCTTGCGCTTCTTGTGGTGAGCATCGTCCCCGGCGCAATCGCGCAGGAGACAGTCGCCACAGGAGACGCGGCGACAACCCCTACATTAGATGACACGTCGGCGGACGCTGACACTGATGTAAACATAGATGACGACACCGATGCGACTGAGGGAACAGGCACCCGCGACAAAGTCCGCAAGGACATCGCTATGCGCAAACCTGTCGTGCGCAAAGAAGTCCGCCAAGAGATCCGTGAAGGGCGTCCCATCGCCGACATCCGCGCACAGATGCAGGCCAAGCTTGATCTTGCCATCGAACGCTGCAAGACCGCGCCTGAACCCTCAAAGTGCGAAAACGCCATCAAGAACCGACAAGAGACCCTTGCCCGATTAAACGAGCAGGATTTTGAGCGCGCACAAAAAATCGAAGCGCGCTTAGTCGAACACGCAAAGAAGCTCACCGAAGAGCGCAAAAGCGCAGCCTTCACCAAGTTCAAGGGCGAGGATATGAACGCTCGCGTAGTCGCCCGGGCAAAGATCGAAGCCGCCCACGAGCGCTACGCCAATGCCAAGCAGAACTACGAAGAGGCCCGCGACAACTACCAAGGGGCACGTGACGAGTTCCGCGCCAAGGCAAAGGAAGCCCGTGAATGCACCGCAGACAGCGCAGAGTGCAATGAGAAGCGCGCCAAGGCAAAAGAACAAGCCAATGCCCAACTCAAACACGCCCTTGAAGCCGTGACCAAGCAACTTGAGAAGGTCAAGAGCCGCGTGGAAGCATCAACAGACCTCACTGAAGAAGAGGCCGCTGAAATCCTTGCAAAAATCGACGCCAAGCTCGCGCTTGCCGCCGAACTCTCTGTGAAGGTCAGCGCCTTGACTGCCGAGTCCACCAAAGAAGAGATCAGCGCCCTTGCACAGTCAGTCCGCGCAGTCCTCAAGGACCTTGATGCCGCCATCAAGAACCACGCAGGCCGCGCCATCAACGCGCGCATCGGCAATGTGATATTACACACCAAGCAGTTGTCAACGCGACTTGAGCACACCTTACTTAAGCTTGCTGAACAAGGAAAGGACACCTCAACTGTGGAACCTCTCATCGCAGAGTTCAATGCACAGCTTGACCTCGCCACGACAGCATACACATCAGCAAAAGCCAAATTTTCCGCAGGCGATGTGAAGGGTGCCCATGAGCAAGTCAGAGCCGCGCATGCAGCGCTCAAGACTGCCCACGACAAGCTCAAGGAGATCGTCAGAGCCATCCATGCCCTTGACGGCAACGAAGAGCTTGAAGAGAGCTTAGCTAATGGGGCCGTTGATGCCGAAGTCGAAGCAGCTGCCGAAGTCAGCGCTTCTGCATAAGGAGGTGAAGAGATGAAAACACTCATCACCCTCTTGGCAGTCGCCCTGCTCGTGCTGTCAGCCTGTGGTAATCGAGCTGTCGAGCCTAGAAGCCCGCAGCCATCGGCACCAAGCGCACCAACAGCGCCAGCTGATACCTCAAGCCCAGAACCTGTCGCCGCAGTCGGCGCAGACCTCGGAGATCTGGACAGCCAGCTCTCTGATGATTTTGGGGACTTTGACAGTGTGTCAACAGACCTCGCAGAGCTTGAGAATTTGGATTATTGAACTAGTTTTTTTATTATTCTTTTCATTTCTTCTTTTGTCGCTGTTGTCCTAATGCCCGTATCGCAGAATATCGTGCGCGAGGCTTGCTTGCCTGATTCTTTGATTGCGTCCATTACTTTTGCGAATGGAGGGATCTCTCCGATTCTTAATTCGCTTGAGAGCTCATGGATGTCATAAAGACCAATCGAGTGAATCTTGGATTCTGCATCGAGGGTGGTGAGCATATTCTGGAGATCCTTAGGGACCAGAGGGTACATCTTTTTTGCGAGTCCTTCTTCGTGTAATGAGCCCAACCAGAAAGGACCCTTGCCCTCCACTTCTCCATGTTGGGCCAAGAGAGCATCGATTTTCTTCTTGCCGCGCTTCATCACAAACCAGACCCTCACATAATGCTGCATGGCGACACTTAAGATGGGCATTGCCGCTCTTTCGTATTGAGCTGCGATGAGCTGGACCTTTCTGATAAGGATCCTGACTGCGAACTCATGCATAGGTGCTGTACGCGATGGTTTTGACCAATACTTTCTTTCGCATGCCTCAGGACGGGCGCCACACAAGGGGGCGGTGTCAGTCGCTGTGACTGCTAAGATCCCCTCATTTCTGATGTGCTTGCATGATAAGTCCAGGAATGGATTGGGGCTACCGAAGGGATCGATGTCGATATAATCATACATCCTGCCTTGAGCTAAGAGTTGGTCTGCTGTTAATTTCGTGAGCTTGACTTTCTTTAGAGGGATCTTGTTTGCTTTGAGATTCTTCTTGATCAAGGATATTGCGTGAGGGTTCGCGTCATTGATCGTGAAGTCCTCAATCAATGATTTGCCGAGTTCCTTGAGGAACCTGATGGAACGGACGCCTGAACCTGCCATCAAGTCCAGCATCACCATGTCCTTCTTGCCTACTGCGTTGAGAAGAGCAACACTCAAGTCCCTATTGGACTTCATCGCAGGATTATAGAAGACCTCCATCTTCTTGGTGATCTTGGCAGATGGAGTGATGAAGATCTTGGCTGAACCTTCTTGCGCGGTGGCGAGTTTAGACATCAGAGTTGATGGACAGGGAGGGGTTTATTTAGATGTCGGATGCAAGAATCAGGATTGCGCCATTTCTGGGGCCCTGGTGTTGGTATAAGTTCCTAAATTCCCGTTGAATTAGGAACGAGGTTTTTTTCGAAACGCGTTATTACGGGTTTTCTGTTGGGTTTTTGATGTTTTTGGGACCGAAAGGAATATATACTACATCGTTCCTAATTAGGAACTATGTCTTATGTGAT
>DATDXB010000010.1:0-9237 GCA_035289465.1 Candidatus Nanoarchaeia archaeon | reverse complement strand
GCAGCTTGAGTATGGATTGCGGCACCTCTTTGAGCACACTACTCTCATTCCACAGCACCCTGAGCTGTTCAAGGCCACTATTCGATACAATATCACGTTGGGCTTGCGCTTTAGCGAAGAGGATGTATCCCGGGTGCTGCGCTTGTCTCGCTTCGCTTCTGTGGTACGCCGCTTAAGCAAAGGGTTGAACGCTGGCGTCATGGAGAAAGGAGTATCCCTCTCTGGCGGAGAGAAACAACGCCTGGCCCTTGCGCGTGGATTGCTCGCTGGAGAGAAGAGTGATATTCTCTTACTTGATGAACCTACCTCAAGTGTCGATTCCACCAACGAGCTTGCTATTTACAAGAGCGTGATTGCGGCATACCCTAAGAAAACGATCATCTCTGCCGTGCATCGCTTGCATCTCTTGCATATGTTTGATTACGTGTATTACTTCAAACATGGCAAGATCATCGCTCAGGGGAC
This sequence comes from Candidatus Nanoarchaeia archaeon, assembly GCA_035289465.1. GTDB lineage: Archaea > Nanobdellota > Nanobdellia > Woesearchaeales > JAGWAF01 > DATDXB01. The sequence continues at coordinate 8,772 of DATDXB010000010.1, read as the reverse complement.
TTTCAAAGAGATGCAAAAGAACAAACACTTTGCCCCCATGTGGCGGGCGTATACGAAGAGGAGATAGTGCTGTTTATTCGAGACTTCTTCGCTTGATTTCGTTGATTTTATCAAAATCCGCGTCGTCACTCACAATTTCTCCACACCCAGACCGTAGTGCGACCTCGAGATGTATAGCATCACGTGGAGCGATTTTATTATGCTTCTTCATCAGATGGAGCGCGCGCTTAATGGTCTGTGCATCGACAGCTACAACCTTCAAATTGCTAAACTCCAATATTTCTAAACCCTCGTTGATCGCTAATTCTCGATCCTTTGTCTCCCTGAAGACTTTCCAGGTAACCTCGTCGATAGTTAGAGATGATGTTACGCCCTCCTCTTCTCCGGAAATCACCTGATCGATTATCTCGCGAGCCCGATTTCCGCGTACATCATCAGAAACTGCAGCAAAGATAAACACGTTAGCATCGATATATATTGCCATATCACTCAAACTGGGAATAATACTCCTTATTCCAATCGATCTTCTTTGGGAGCTTTCTCTTCTTGACCGCACTGATAAACCTCTCAAAGGCTTCCCGGCCTCCGACCTTCTTTTCCATAACTATTCGATTATCTTCTACATCAAAGATCACTTCGGAATCCCTGCTGATGCCCAAGTTATCCCTAATTGGCTTAGGGATGACCACCTGGCCCTTCTCTCCGACTCTTGCAATGATTCCTACCATGAATCATACTTTATCCTACTTATATTTAAACTTTCTCGAAAAGCTTAATTAAGGGCCCACGAGCTCCCCCGTCATGGCAACACAAGTCCACGCAGCACATATTCTTGTCAAGACCGAATCTGAGGCCAACACCGTTCTTGCTGAATTATTGAAAGGCGAGAAGTTCGAAGACATCGCAAAGGAAAAGTCCCTTTGTCCATCTAAGAATAAGGGCGGAGATCTGGGCTGGTTTGGCAAGGGCCAAATGGTCAAGGAATTCGAAGTAGCGGCCTTCGCGCTTGCTGTCGGCAAGACCTCAGGACCCGTGAAGTCACCATTCGGCTATCACATCATCAAGGTCATTGAGGCGAAGTAAGCTCGCTCGATAGCCACAGCCACCTTTTTAAAGAATCAGGCTCCACATAGATTGTGGGCCGTCATTTCACGCTTAAGCAGATCCCTAAACTGCTCTCTGATTGGGAAGTCTTTCAGGCAAAGGGCTATGCTCATCTTCCCCAAGTAGAGATGCCCCTTGTGACATTGAGCCCTGAGCCGCAGATTGTCGATAGTTTTGACGAGCGACGTTTGCGCGCCTATTGCACATCGACAGGCATCCGCGCCTCAGATGTGCCTCCACAAGTCCGCAGAGGACAAGGATGGACCATGCGTTATGAAGGAAATGGAGCGTATGCCTTCCTTCAATCTTATCGCGCTGAAAAACAAGCGGAGATCCACTTTCCTTCACCTCACATTTTACGTGATTTCTTGGCAGAATGCCCTGCTGAATCGTTACCGCGCAGTATCGAACTTGCCTTCAAACGAGGCATAGTCCATTACGACATGCACGGCCAGCCTGCATCATGGCACCGTCTTGACCTTGAAAAAGAACAAGGCAAGGATCGCTATTTCGCTGAGCAATTCCAAGCCATGAAGGAGGAATACTTCGCCTCCCAACAGACACTGGTCTCTCTTGAACGTGTCGTTGAGGACCTCGTGAAAGGGAATGCCCATATGGTCCAGACCCGTGTCTATCTCCCTTGCCCTCCTGGCCCTGAGCTGTTAGACCACGCAGATCGACTCGGTTTAAGCATGGATCCCGAGGCCACGCCCTATCTGACTCCTCTGCTTCATACGCGAGACCCTGATTCTCTTGATCTAGAACTGGCTTCATCACGTACTCCTGTTCGCTATACTGGCTCAAGCAATATCTCTTGCAACAATCTTAGCACCTTCTTTAATCTCCTTGATCGTATGGTCGCCATTGGCCAAACACCGCCTCATGAGATCCGCGCCCAATTCAGACGACATCCTGAGACTGGCAAGACCTTGAAGGGAAAGGCAGGGTTTGGAAGGCCTGCTATGATCTTGGGCGTCCCTGATCAGATCGAAGATGGCTATGTGCACAGTTGGGTCTACAAGGATGACTATCTTCGCGATCTATCACGTCGTGTGTCATAGAGGTTTTTAGCCAGATTTTGAAGTCTCGTGACATCAAGCTTTTTAAAAGGTCAAGCTTACATCGATACACATGGTTCTGGACAATCTTGGAACATCGCTCAAGAACACCCTCAAGAAGCTCGTTGGGGCTTCTGTCGTAGATGAAGCGCTCATCAATGAGATCGTCAAGGACATCCAAAGGGCCTTGCTCCAAGCAGATGTGAATGTCAAGTTAGTGTTTGCGCTCACAAACGCGATGAGAGAGCGGATCACTAAGGAAAAGACCCCTGCCGGATTGACAAAACGCGAGCATCTGGTCCATATCGTCTATGAGGAGCTGACCTCTTTTCTTGGCGGCGAACAACCGGAGATTGAGATCAGTGGCAAACCCACCAAGTTCATGCTTGTCGGCTTGTTTGGATCAGGAAAGACCACGACCTGTGCTAAATTAGCGAAGTATTACTTGAAGCGAGGCAAGAAGGTGGCTTTAGTCGGACTTGACGTGTGGCGTCCTGCTGCCATGGCTCAGCTTGAACAACTTGCTTCTCAATTGAAGATCCCTTGTTTTGTGAAAAAAGGAGAGAAAGACCCTATCAAGATCTATGATATCTTTGTGGACAAGTACAAGGACTTTGATTTGTTGATCATCGACACCGCCGGACGCGACGCTGTCAATGAAGAATTGATTACTGAGATAAAGACTGTGGCCGAGCACGTCAAAGCAGATCACACATTCCTGGTTATTTCCGCTGACATCGGACAAGCCGCGCAGGATCTCGCGCAGAAGTTCCATGACACTTGTGGAGTCACTTCTGTGATATCGACGAAGATGGATGGTACCGCAAAAGCGGGTGGCGCTCTGTCTGCTTGTGCTGTGACCGAGGCACCTATCCGCTTCATCGGAGTCGGCGAGAAGATCGACGACTTTGAGCGCTTCAATGCAAAAGGCTTTGTCGGCCGCTTATTGGGAATGGGAGATCTTGAAGCACTCCTTGAGAAAGCCCAAGGCGCCATGAGCGAAGACAAGGCAGAAGAGATGGCCAAACGCATGACTGCTGGTGAATTCAATTTGATCGATCTCTACGAACAGATGAATGCTTTGAAGGGAATGGGCTCTATGCAGAAATTAATGGAAATGATCCCCGGCATGGGCCAATTACAATTACCAAAAGAAGTGCTTGACGTGCAAGAAGGGAAATTAGAAGTGTGGAAACACATCATGGACTCCTGCACCAAGAAAGAACTGATGAATCCCGACGAGATCTCTGCAGATAGGATCGCGCGCATCGCAAAAGGCTCTGGCACCAAGGAGACAGACATCCGTGAGATGCTCAAGCAATACAAGAACTCCAAGAAACTCTTCAAGATGATGAAGAGCAACCCTGAAGACCTGATGAAACAGATGCAAGGCGGAAAGATGACCGGTAAAGCTGCACGGATGTTCAAGAAAATGCGCGGGAAACGTTAACGCCAGGCGTATAACATACCGACTTGGTTGGGATGCGCGACTCTTTTGGTCGTAAACCCATTCTTATCCAAAAACTTCTGAAGGTCCATAATCCGATCATTAGGAGCATCAAAGCGAGTACCATCATGGTATTCCAAAATAATGGTCTTTATCTTCGGAAGCAGGGCCTGTGAAGCATAGAGGATCTCATACTCTGCACCCTCACAATCCATCTTCAAAAGATCGCAGTGCAGTATCTTGTGATCCTTAAACACTTGAGACAACGTTGTGCACTTGACATGAAGCTCCTGATCAGTCTTTCTAAACAACGAGCCAAAACCAGAATTCTTTGAGACATAGAATGTGCGATTGCCTGGTTTTGCCGCCACCGCTAACTGATGCGGGCCGATATTGGTCTTACTATTCAGAGCGATATGCTTTGACAGCATCTCAAAATTATCAGGCATGGGCTCAAAAGAGATCACCCTCGCCGCACCTTTATGTGACGCATAAATGCTAAAGAATCCCATATGCGCACCAATGTCAATGACCGTCCCGCCTTTAGGAATCTTCAGGAATTTAGGATCATACTCATGCAAATGAAAAATCTCCCCGATCCTCGCCAAGTCATCATTGCTTCTACGTAGCCAGAACCTCAAACCATTTCGGGTGCGAAAAATAAACCTCTCCTTACGCGTCACACCAAGATAGACTCCAAAATAACGCGGCCAATCCTTGTAGGCCTTGATGATCTTGATTATCGTGGAGATCTTAGACATCGTAGTCTTAGCTTGAGGAGCTTGTCAGGATTTATAATGATTTCCCCAAGTCTTTATCGACGGGGGGCGATTACATATGCGACGCCATCTGTCGGATTTCTTGAGGTCTCGTCGATGGTCTCCGTTAAGAACCCTCGAGGGCCCAGACGTGCTCGTTGTACTCTCTGAGGACTCTCTCCGGTAATGAGATAGGCTGGAGCTCCTCCTTTGAGCGGAAATCCATACGGCGACACTCGTTCATCTGAGAAGGCCTCAAGACCATCAAGACGTTGATTGGTGACCTGATCAAAGTATCCGGGTTGTGGATGGACTGTGTCATTATCCCCGAACATAAAGCAGGGGTTCTGCTGCGACCCACCCATCAAGGCCAGGGCCATCTGCTCCTGTGTAGGCAATGAGATCTGATAATCTGGCATCGTGCTTGTGATTCCCGTGATATTGTGACGGAACGAGGCATTGATCGCATCCCCCGCAGTCCCATAGAAAATGCCTGTCAAGGGCAAGCGCGCCATCTCCGAAAAAGCGATGCGCGTGCGGCGCGAATCGGGCACCAAACCAACTGATGGCCCTTCGACATTCACCCGGAAGTAAGGCAAACCGTGCTCTTTGCCGCCCTGAGCAGTGGGATAGGATTCAGTCTGTGAGGGATCACAGGGAAGACGGAAGATCGCCTCATGCTTGGCATTGAGATACATCTCAAGAGCGCGTCTGTCAGTGGGACCAATCCGACCCGATCGATGAGCCTCCAAGAGACGTTCCATATTTTGTTCCAACCTACCAATCAATTCAGGATTATTGCGAGGGAGGAAGTTCTGTGAAGCAAAGGCCTCTTGATCAGCGAGGGTCACTGGGGCGATAAAGAAACTACGGGAAGCATCGCTTGGATCATTGATATAGATCAAACGCTGCTCCAAGTATCTGCGTCCGGACGAATTTGTGAGATCATTAGGATCCACCTGAGGGATATTGATGTTACCTTCGAACATACGACCCTGTTCGACCCTGATCGGGACCAAGAACTGCTTGGTGTTGTTATAAATGAACCTGGCTTGATACCGACCAGGCTCGCCCTTAAACTGGACATGTGCGGGATCCTGGGGATTCACAAGCCCGACACCATCGCGCTCTGCAATGAATCGGCCGTCTCTCTCTACAAACTTATGGATACTGGCCTGGTCATAATCGCCATTGATAGTGAGCCTGAGACCTGACTCGACGACCTCTACTCTTGGCTGTTGGGTCTGGGTTTGAGTCGATGGATCACTGGGAGTAGTCTTAGTATCGTCGATACGAGGATGATTCTGAGGCGGAGAGGTGGGACTGGGCGGTTGGGGAATCTGAGGTTTGTTGTCGATTGAGAGTACCGCACCAAGAGCGCCGACTGCTGCAAGGACAGCACCGCCACCAAGTACGTAGATGAGCTTGCGTCTGCCTTGATCGATTTCTCCATTAGGCGGACTCACGTATTGTGTGGGCATACGCTGCCTGACCTGTCGAGCGTATCTGCCGAGGGTGGGTGATTCAACAGCATTGCGCATTCCTGAGGATCGTCTTGCGGGCTGCTCAGACCTGACTTCAATTGGACTTTCTGAGTCCTTGAGCGCAGCGAGGATCGTGTCTGAGAGGATCTTTGCGTCCTTAGTGCGAGCGTCAATATTTGGGGCTAGGGCTTGTGCTATGGCATTCTCGACTCCAACTGGTATCTCTGGGCGCAAGGACCTGAGACTTTTGAGCTTCTGGTCGCCGTTTCGATATTCAGTTGCGATGCGATACGCGTCTATAGGACTAGTTCCTATAGGGAGAGGCATCTCCCCCGTGAGAGCATAGAATGCGGTCAAGCCAAGACTGTAGATATCTGTTCTCGGGTCCACGGTTTTAGTGCTCTCAAGTTGCTCTGGCGACATCCATCCGGTAGTACCCATTATTTCGCCAGAAAGGGTCATAGATTGGCCCTTTGCTTGACCCATGATCTTGAGAAGACCAAAATCGCTGAGAAGGGTCTGGTCGATACTTCCATCTGGCTTTTTGAGTACCAGGACGTTCTCCGGCTTGTAGTCGCGATGGACGATGCCTCGACAATGAGCGTATGACAAAGCTGAACCTTGCTGATCTATCGCTGTTTTGAAGTCGGTAATTGTAAGCTTCCCTTGCTTCCTGATGGTGCCGTCAAGGTCCTCTACTCCTTCATAGAAGGGCATCACAAAGCAGAGGGTGTTACTGGCGATGCCTTCGATAGGTAAGCTCGCCGGCTGAAGGTCGGTCACGGTGATGATGTTGGGATGCTTAAAGCTTGCAACAGTACGCGCCTCTTGTTTGAATCTTTCAACAAAGACGGGATCATCAGTGAGTTTATTGGCCTTGACAGCGACAGGCACATTAAGGCTATTGTCGCCTCCACGAAAGACCATGCCAAATCCACCTTGTTTAATCATGTGGGTGAGCGTATAGCGGGGGAGGGGTTGCCCTTGGGCATCATTGCCACGAACGCCGATATATAATGGCTTGTTGAGTGGTCTCATCTTAGGTCCTCACAGCCTTACTGGGCAGACTTCATTTAAAAAGCTATTGGTTGCTATCACTTTTGAGTGGTATTGTCTATTTATAAACTGGCCTTTTAAAGACTTATTCGATAGTGTTGTAAGAGACCAAGTGGCCATGAGATTGGGCGAGTTTTGCGGCCTTGAGCAAGGCAGGCATCACGTCCTGGGCATAACCGCTCACGAGGACCTGACCTCCCGGGGGTTGAGGCACTTGGGTGACAAAGACCTCTTGGGTCTCTAAGATCTGAGCGTAGGGACTGAGATCCGCGTTAAGGATAAGTCTTCCTGTCAATGTCTCTTGGGCGACCGCTGTGCCTGTAAGGAAGGAACCTGACCTATCGATAAGCCAACCGGCCTGAAGCCCGTAGACCAACACGATGAGGATCAGGGCGACAACAGAATGGTGCAGGAGGCAATGGATGCAATGATGCACGGCGTTACGCATGCGTACTTTTTCGATAAGAGAGTATTTAATCGTTGTGACTTCATACCGACGGAAAGCCTCGCAAAGTATAAATACCAGGTTTGGGTCCCTTGACCCTATGCGACGCGTGGCCCTACTTGCAATCTTCTTAGTCCTCCTTGCCGCGACAGCAAGCGCATTCTCCTTTTCCGTCAATATCACTCCACAAAGCCAAACCATCAGGATCAATGAGACTGCAGTCTTTGATCTTGATGTCAGCCACGATTCAGCACAGACTGAGACCTTTGAGATCTATTCACCTGATGTGGTCTGGGATATCACGACTGATCCCTTGAGCGACCGACTCTTGCAGGCGCCACCTGAAACGAGCAAACGCACCCACCTCATCGTCACCCCCCTCTATGTCAAACCAGGTTTCTACGGAGTGCCTATCACGATCAACCACGCCGGAGGGCAAGGCATCGCCAAAGAAGCGGTCATGATCGGCGTCGTCCCTGAAACAGACCAAGGCGGCCAGTATGGTCCATCCGTATATACTGATCTTAAGATCAATCAACTCATCGACCCACGACAACCCCAAAAGATCTACCTCACCCTCAAAAACCAAAACCGGCGCACCCTGGACAAACTCGACATCCGCATCAGATCCACCTTGCTCAACAAAGATCTGGTCACATCACTTGGACCCTTGCAAGAGAAGACCCTTGAGATCGATTATGTGCTGGACCCAGACACCAAGCCGCAAGAAGACACGGTGCGAGGTTCTGTGTTCACTGCGGATCGGGACAAAACCATCCAATTTGACTTGCCTGCGATCAAAGTGAGAATCGTCCCCTACGGTTATATCCTCGTCGAAGAGAAAATCAGCAATGGGCTCCTTATCAACAGACACGGTTACAAATTCACCAACCCAGCCAATACCTTGCGTGACAAAACCATCGAACGCAATGTGACCTATGTGCAGAGCTGGTTTTTAGATTCGAACCCGTACCCCGTAGTCAAAAAAGTCGCAGGGGGTTATATCTATCAATGGAACTTCGTGCTTGAACCTGGCCAAGAAGCCCAGCTCACGATCAAGACGAATCACCGAACTGTCGCATACCTCGTGTTTGTCGTCATCTTGATCCTCTTGGGCTATGGGTTCTTACGCTCGCCTCTCAACGTCAAAAAAACAGCGCTCGTCATCGAGCGACAAGAAGGGGGCGTTTCCCAACTCAAAGTCCTCATCACCATGAAAAACAGAAGCGCCCGAAGCGTCCGAGGTATCACTATCAAAGATAAAGTGCCCGCCATCGCTTCTATCGCCAAAGAACACTCCCCTGGTTCGCTCCTACCCGAGAAAGTCATGCATTATGATAATGGCGAGGCATTGCTCAAATGGCACCTGCCCCATCTTGAGCCTCATGAAGAACGTATAATCTCATATACTATCCGCACC
>DATDXB010000009.1:0-3851 GCA_035289465.1 Candidatus Nanoarchaeia archaeon | reverse complement strand
CGACGGCAGCCGCACCACCACGAATGATATCCATGAGATCTCCCAGGTGCTTGGTATCGAAGCCGCCAGACAAGCGATCATCAATGAAGTCTACAATGTCATCGAGACACAAGGATTGTCCGTCGACATCCGCCACATCATGCTTGTCTCAGACACCATGTGCCAGACCGGCAAAGTCAAAGGCATCACCCGTTATGGTGTCGTCAGCGAGAAGGCATCTGTCCTTGCACGCGCCTCCTTTGAGACCCCTATCAAACACATCATCAATGCCGCCGTGTCAGGCGAAGTCGACAATCTCAACTCAGTGGTCGAGAACGTGATGATCAACCAACCTGTCCCTGTCGGCACCGGCATCATCGGACTCACAGCCACTAAGCTTAAAAAGGACTGAGGATTTTTGAGATACCATGAGCACAGAACCACTAGCGGATTTGAAGAAAGTCATCGCTACCGGCAAGGTAGTGTTGGGCACTTCAAACACCCTTAAAGCCATCAAAACAGGGAAGGTCGCTTCAGTGTATATGTCCTCTAATGTCCCGACCGACGTCAAAGCCGACATCACCCACTACCACTCAATCGGCGGATTCGGACTTGTGCAGCTTGAGACTCCCAATGACGAACTGGGCACCATCTGCCGCAAGAGCTTCTCTGTGTCCGTACTCTGCGTTCTCAAGTGACGATGGCCGCCAAAATCATCTTTGACCAGGACGTCATGCACATGATGGCTCTGTTCGACCAGGTGACCCGTGCAGGCTTGCGTGATTGCATCAAAGGAGAGGAACTGATCATCTTTATCGTCGAGCCTGGAGAGATTGCAAAGGCCATAGGTAAGGGCGGATCCAATATCAAGCTTCTTGAACGGAAACTGAATAAACGAGTGAAAGTAGTTGAGTTCGCTGAAGACGCCTGCAAATTCGCGGCTAATTTAATGTATCCTGCACAAATCGCTGGCTGCCAATACGAAGAGAAACGGATCCTGATGGAGCCTGCAGACATGAATTCACGCGGCATCATGATCGGAAGAAATGCTTCCTCTTTACGACGGACAGAAGAGATCGTCAAAAGGTATTTTGATATCGAACAGATCAAGGTGAGATGAAAATGACACGATAACTTATTGAAGGACATTCGCATCGTTATGCATTCGTTTCTACCGACGGACAAGAGCTCAAGGGCGAGCCCTTGCATGGATTGTACCGCGTACTGGTCTCCCTGCCTACGTATGTCCCCTCAGCATGGGGTATGACTACTGATGGGAAATGGTTCTTGTTTGGCAGCGACAAACCTATCCCAGATAGTCACGTCCAAGAGCTCGGACGACTCGGCCTCATGGTCAACATCGACAATAAAACCGAACAACAAGCTTTATAAACCACCCCCTGATTCCAACGACCATGGCAAAGAAGGCACGCGGACTGTTTGCGGCGAAATCGCTCGTAAATAGGCGTGCCCACAGCAGATGGTTAGACCACGGCTTTGTCCGACGCACCCTTGGATTGAAAGAGAAATCAGATCCTTTGGTTGGTTGTTCTCAAGCAAAGGGCATCGTCTTGTCTAAGGTCGAAATCGAAGCCAAACAGCCTTGTTCTGGAAAACGAAGGGCTGCTCGCGTCCAATTGATCAAGAACTCACGTCAGATCTCCGCATTCATGCCCCGCGACGGCGCAAGCAAACTCATCGAAGAGCACGACGAAGTGATCGTTGAGAGTATCGGCGGCAAGATGGGCCGCGCCATGGGTGATTTGCCCGGTGTGCGCTGGCGCGTCATCAAAGTCAACGGACAATCATTACTCGCATTGATCAACAGGAAGATCGAGAAGGCACGCAGATAACATGGCACACACACCAATCATCACCGCATTCAACAAGTGGCCCAGCACAGGCATCACCATCGCAGACCCAGGACTTGGACGCTATATCTCACTTGATGCACGCTTTGTGCCAAAGACAGGAGCCCGCTATGCAGGCAACCGATTCCACAAGTCCAAGTGCTTCATTGTCGAGCGCTTGATCAACAAAGTCACCATCACAGGACACAAAGCTAAAAAGCACGTACGCTCATCTGGACACAACACTGGAAAAGCGTCTCGTGGCTATATGGCTGTGCAGAACGCGTTTACCTTGATTGAGCAACGCACAAAGAAGAACCCTATCGAAGTCTTTGTCAAAGCTCTTGAGAATGCCTGTCCTCGCGAAGAGATCATCACTATCGAATATGGCGGCGCTCGTTATCCCAAAGCAGTCGAGTGCTCGCCTCAACGACGCATCGATATGGTCTTACGCTTCTTTGCCCAGGGGGCCGCTGGAAAGTGCTTCAATTCCAAGAAAGACTTTGTAAGCGCTCTTGCGGATGAGATCCTGTCTGCTTACAACATGTCTGCCAACTCACAAGCCATCTCTAAGAAGCTTGAGATCGAGAGACAAGCGGATAGTTCACGATAGAACTGAATCGTTCTTCTTGATTAGCGATGGACTGTTCTTATTGAGAATCCAGTGATATTAATCTCTCTAACAACCCATATGGGCGTTACTCTAAATTCGGCATCTTTGCTCATCTCCTCTTTCCATGTGTCAAAGTACCTTCTATTACTGTAGAAGTCGATGATCAAGTCCATATATTCAAAATCCGGGCCATACTTCCTTCTGCTGGAACCTGAATATACCTCCTCGTCAGTCCCTAAGACCAGTCTCTTGAATAAGGCGTAATCGATATCAATCCCCATCTCAAACTTGAAGTTCGATACTCTAGGATCAGGATGGATGCGGATGAACTCGCCGCGTAATTCTATTGACGGAAACAAGCCCTTCTGACGATTGAATTCCTGCTTGATCCGCGCTTCCAGCTGATCGCGTGACTGTGAAGGCAGGGCAAGAAGATCCTTGCGGAGACAACCATCATATCTTCCTCTTACACTCCCTGCGTCAAAATCATGCCCTGTCCGGTCCATATCAAAGTTTGTGGTCACCCAGTAGACTTGGCGAGGAGGCGTCATTGTTAGATCAAATTCTGATTTGTCTTCAAATCGACGATGTGGATCACATTGACAGGACAGCCCTCTGCGCATTCTTTGTTCTTGTCAAAGTCTGACTGATTGATGTCTAACTCTTCTTTGTGGTCTGGCATTCTTTTGCCCTTGATGAGGTTGGAGAGGCCGTCTCTTTCGTCCATCTTCCAGTCGTCTGGATTAAGAGCTGCGCAAGCGCCACAAGCGATACAGCCAGGACGGTCGTGGATGATACGAAATACTGGCATGAAGTTGGTGGCTCTGGCGTTTTTATAAAGATTGCTGCTTGAGGAACGCCACTGCCTTGTCCAAGAGCCCCTTCGCCGAATCAAAACTCAAGAGCGAACGGGCGTCTTGGTAGGGGAGCCATCTGAATGCCGAGATCTCCTTTGCTTGGATCTTGACATGATCTGAATCCACCTCTGCCACAAAGAACGTGACGCTCTTCTCCACGCCCTTGCCCGGACTGTAGGTGATCTCTTCTCTGTAGCCTGGGATGATGGTGATGTCAAGGCCCGTCTCCTCCTTGACCTCTCTTTGGGCTGTTTGGTGTTCGGACTCATCGGGTTCCACATGGCCCTTGGGAAAGTCCCAATGCCCACCCCTGTGCTGGAGGACCAGGAAGTGCCTTTGCTTGTCCTTTTCGATGAAGATAATGGCGCCGCAGGACTCTTCGTGTTTCATAGGACCTCATAAGGAGGAGGACTATATAGCTTTTTGCGCGAAAACGCTATAAACTCAATGGAGTTCTTTGCCCTTATGCCCGAACGCATCCTCTCCTTCGCTCCTCTTGATGAGTTGGGACGAATCAAGGAGGTCTTGTCTAAAAAGCACAATATGTGCGCA
>DATDXB010000008.1:0-4019 GCA_035289465.1 Candidatus Nanoarchaeia archaeon | reverse complement strand
CGTGAGGAACTCGATCAGACCTCTCAGCAAGTCGAGGGTATCTTGGATACATTGCAAAAGGAATGGGCGACGCAAAGCAGGGGGAGGGTTGCGGAGATCTATGAGGGGATCCATGGGCTCAAGACTATCCGAGAACAGCTACTCTCGACGCTCAAGAAAGATGATGAACTCCTTGTGCTGGTCGCGCCAAAATTGGCGAATGAGAAGTGGGAAGCCTGGTTCATGGACTTCCATAAACGGAGGGAGAAAAGAGGGGTCGGATTGAGGATAATTTATAGCCGTGATGCCAAGCAATTTGCTGAGAGACGTAAACAACTGAGATTAACACAAGTCAGGTATCTCCCCAATGACAAGGTCAGCCCCAATTGGGTCGATGTCTATAATGATGCCATCCTCTTTGTGGTGATGCTCAAAGAGCCATTATCCATTGTGATTCGAGACAAATCCTTGGCCGATAGTTTCAGATCGTATTTTGATATGATGTGGAATTCGTGCTCCACGACATGAGAAAAGAAGTCAGGATGAATTACCCCAAGAACATAACGCCAGGTAATCCTTTAAAATGGGGATCTCCGCTGATTAGGTTACAGGATTGTCCTCGTTGATGAGCGAGTAAGAGTGCATCGATCAGGCCGAAGTCCTTTCTGGTCTTTCTCATTTCTTGTCGAATCGATGCACCCGATAACCACAGTTCTAAATCAACAGGCACCAGAGTAGAATTAGATTGGACAATCTCAAAGAATCGATCAAACTCTAGGTTATGCCTCATCGCCCAGAGTTTGAGTTCAGAGGCGCTGCATTCCAGGGTGATGAATTGGTAACGTACGTCAAGGACCATCTTCCTGAAAGTTTCAGCCTTCTTGCTGGCTCGGAAGTACTCGACCCACGCATGGGTATCTATGATGTAGGGCTTCATTCGAGGTCGTCTTCAAACGGTTCGTGCTCAAAGGCAGGAGCGGTCCGCGCAAGACCAAATCCGTCGACACGCTTTTTGACAATAAGAGGGATTCTGACATGATCTCCCTTCTTGAGTCCAAGATGACGGACCTCTTCAGAGGGGATAACAATCCCCAAAGAGTTCCCCCATTGTTTGATTTCAGTTTCCACAGCCATAGTTATATCCGAAGTATAACTCCTATAAATAACTTTCGTTCGTCAAGGGAATAAAGCTTAAGTACCCCTTTCTCGGGATTAATGTCATGGCAAAGATCCATGGCTTGGTCTGGCTGGCGATAGGAGCAGTGGTGATGGCTGCATCAAGCTATATTGGCCCTAGGCTCAAGTTTTTCTTCTGGGTTGGCCTAGTTTTAGTCGCTTGGGGTGTCTTCAAGCTGATTGTCAGGTATGTGACTGGTGAACAGCCAAAGACCGAGATAAAACCATTCACAGGCTCTGCGCACGTCACACGATGTCATGCTTGTCGTGCTACAGTCTATACCACGGCGAAGTTCTGTCATATGTGTGGCGCGAAATTGGTGCATTGAGCCCCACGTTTCGTAATGATCATAGCCTATAATCCAGAAAGATGTTTCTTCTTGAGCGTATCAATGAGCAACGGGACTTCTCGACGTGCGGCTTGCGTCTCTTCGACGCTCACAAATTCGCCGTAGTAATTTACCCCATTGCGCAGTTTACGCAGGCGATCAAACTGCATAGAAATACGCTCTTCTTTCAGCTGTTCTTTGAGATAGCTAGTATAAGCCTCATGGGAATAGACCTTGTAACCATTCTTGGCGCAGATGGCCTCACAGATCTCACGCAGCGCTTCATAATAATTGACGAGGATGGGAGATGCGGTGCTTTCGGAGATTGGATTGGCCGAGACAAAGGCAAGCTGAGAGACAGACATGGCGATGAGCGACTTTGCCAAGGCGATATCTGGCGTTCCCTTACGAACCTTGCCTGATGCGATGAAGCCCTCAAACATTCAGAAGACCTCCCAGAATCCTGAGAGCCGGATCCCATTGACCATGTTGTTGAGCAGATGGGGGTTCTTCTTGCGCAATGCTTCGGCTTCAGATGGACTGTGGACAAAGAGCTGGATAGGGGCCTTGAGTTTCTTCTGATACTCCTCAAGATTGACGTTGGTCTTGGTGCGGGTGAGCACAAGCACATCGATGTCGCTGCCCTTGTGGTTTTCGCCCTTGGCATAGGAGCCAAAGAGGAAGATAGCAAGGGGCTGTTTGAGCTCGCGCTCAAGGTGAGTCATAAGGCCCGATTCCTTGATCTTACGTAAGGAAGCGTAGACCTTGAGGTCTTTATAGGCCTCCGACTCCTCATGTGCCTTATAGAGGAGGAGATTACGCTCCTTACGTTCAGAGAGTAACCCTTCCTTAGCAAGCCCCTTCAATAACGTCGAAGCGGTAGCTGGGGCGCACTTGCGCCATCGGGCGTATTCTCGGACGCCAAGCTCCTTGAGGGGGTCCTCAAAAAACGGCACCATATCGTTCAATATCTTAAACATATGTCCATTAATATGAACAGATGTTTAAAAATGTTTCTATCATACCTTGACCGTGAAGACAGAAACCCTTAATAACCTGTTCTCCACCCAGCAGAATCCATGGGGACTTTGTTTAAGGACATGCTCGCTTCAAACGAGACGCTCTTCAAAAATGAGCTAGCGCTCGACTTTGAGTTCGTTCCCAAACTGATCCCGTTCAGAGAACAGCAGCAGCAATACGTGGCGTCCTGCATTAAGCCACTCTTCCAGAAGCGTAACGGCAGGAACTTGGTCATGCATGGTCCGCCTGGTGTTGGTAAAACGGTAGCAATCCGTCATGTCTTCAGAGAGTTGGAAGAGACAACAGACGAAGTCATCCCTATATTCATCAATTGCTGGCAGAAGAACACGACGTTTAAGATCTTTGAGGATATGTGCCAGCAGTTGGGCTTTGCGTTCACGCAGAACAAGAATACCGCAGAACTCATCAAGATCATCGAGACAAAAACAAAGGGCAAGGGAATTGTCATCGCATTTGATGAGATTGACAAGGCCGAGGACTATGACTTTCTGTATCTTCTCCTCGAGCGTCTGCTCTCAAAGAGCATCCTTTTGATCACGAACTTCTCGGATTGGCTGCAGGGCCTTGATATACGCATCAAATCACGATTAGTCCCTGACCAGATCGAGTTTAAGGCATATGATACCAAGGAGACCACAGCCATCCTTAATCAGCGCCTGGACTATGCATTCTTCCCCAACGTCTGGGACCCATCAGCGCTCAAGATCGTGGCAGATAAGACGACGGAGTCAAAGGATATCCGCGCAGGGTTGACCATTCTCAAGGAAGCGGGGCTTGCGGCAGAAGCGGCATCATCACGCAAGATCCTCCCTGATCACGCGACAAAGGCATGGGAGAAGGTCGCGTTCATGACGCCCAAGCCCTCTGAGGAACTCGAGGAAGACACCAAGGGAATCCTGGAGCTCATCAAGAAGAACTCGCCATCAAAGATCGGCGATCTCTTTGCTATCTACCAAAAGGAAGGCGGTGACTGTGCTTATCGCACATTCCAGCGCAAGATCGAAAAGCTCTCCTTAAACAAGTTCATCCACGTCAAGAAGATAACAGGTGGTGCCGAGGGCACGACCTCGATCATTTCTGCAGAGAATAAGACGCTGGATGAGTTCTCTTAAATCAAGTATCGAAGATTCAGATGCGTTGGTTCTTTGATCTCCTTCTTACAGAGAGGCTCTGGTCTCAATGCGGCCTCAAGCGCAGAAGCAGTGTCAAGAGAAACGATTTCCGCCTTTTTTTCGAGATACCGATGAAAGTCGGCTCGATGGTCTTCCCTTCTTGGTCGATCAAGAGCGTATGCGACGACCAAACCAGGTATGAGTGCGCACAATGCTCCAGTAAATAAAGATAACGAGATATTGATTAAGTCAACTTGTCGTCATCTCTGCTTTTCTTGCTATTTTTATGAGGTCTAGCAGTTTATTCCTTCCCAAGGGCAGAATTAATCCCGCACATTGTGCTGGCGTTTTTTCATCAAGCATACTGTGCAGATTGACATAA
>DATDXB010000007.1:0-2137 GCA_035289465.1 Candidatus Nanoarchaeia archaeon | reverse complement strand
CCGTCTAGGTGCATAATGGAGATCTTGCGGTGCCAGAAGTGCCGAGAATACACCTTGGAGCCAAAGCATTGCGATGAACAGACCGTCCCTCCAGGTCCTCCTAAATTTTCAGTCGAAGATAAGTGGGCGGGATATAAGCGCCAAGCAAAAGAGGAGCAGTTGCGCGAAAAGGGTGTGCTCTGATGTGGGTCTGCACCTTGATGGAGAAATCAAGGCCTAAGCTCAATACACCTATCCTCGTAGCAGGCATGCCTGGTATCGGCAATGTCGGTAAGGTCGCAACAGACTTCTTGATCGAGGAGATCGGGGCGAAGAAGCTCTTTGAGTTCTTCTCGCATTCTCTTCCCAATTCTGTATTTGTCAATGAGAAGAATGTCGTCGAATTGCCTCGTATCGAGATTTATTACAAGTCCTTTGGCGGCAAACGCAAGGATCTTTTGTTCCTTGCAGGCGATGTCCAGCCTATCGATGAGGCATCTTGTTATGAGTTCTGTGATAAGGTATTGGATTTGCTTGCCGAGTTTGGGGGCAGCGAAGTGATCACCACAGGGGGCATTGGTTTGCAAGCCATTCCTGAGGAGCCCAAGGTCTATGTCACAGGCACGACGCAAGCGGTGGTCAAGGAGTATCAGCAGGGGCTCAAGATCGAGCCGTCCTTGTATGGCGTGGTCGGTCCTATCATCGGTGTCTCTGGTGTCTTGCTCGGTCTGACGGGCAGGCGTAAAGGCATGCGAGCTGTATCTTTTCTTGCCGAGACCTTCGGCCATCCGATGTATTTGGGATTAAAGGGCGCGCGGGCGATCGTTGCCTGCCTCGCAAAGAAGCTCGATCTTAAAGTCGACTTGGAGAAGATGTCTAAGGAAATCCAGGAGATGGAGAAAGAGGCCACAAAGAGAACAAATCAGGTGGATCGCACAAAGGGCCTCACCAATAAGTCTCAAGCTCTCAGGAAGATCAAGGACCAATTTGGCAGTGAGACGAGTTATATCGGATAGTTGAAAATATTTTCTAGTGCGGTTTCTTCTTCAATCCCAATTCAGGCGCGAGTTCTGAAACGGTATTGTGGACGTATTCGGCGATGGGTCCCAGATCATCAAAAGGACTTACAGAGAAGGCTTCCTTGGCAAGAGAGGAGAACATCTGTTCTTCTTGTTGAGGGCTTAGAGCGGGCTTTCCGACCAATCGCACCTTGCCATCGACCATCTTGGCGGTATATTGGACGACGTTTCCTTTCGCGAGTTTCTTTCGGAAGTATGCCTGAAGGGCTTTTCTCTTTGAATCGATGAGCACAAACACCCTGACTTCGGTGATAGATTCCTGTTTCTTACCAGCATCAATCTCTTCGACAGTGATGGGTGCTTTGAGGGTAGTGACCAATTTCTTCTTGAAATCATCAAGATCAAGGATCTTTCCAGAAGAATCATACTTGAGGGTGAGTTTGAAGTTGTGCAGCATAGCGCTGCTGAGTTGGTAAGCCATGCAAACCAATGCTCCCTATCCAAGCGCCCGTACGATCATCAAGGCACCCATCAGTCCGACCATCACGCCGATGACAAATTCAAAGGAGCCGCAGCGAAAGCATAATCGTGAGTGGTCGCAGTGTGTCTTTTGGGTAGGCACGAACTTGATCATAGCGCCGATGATGCATTATCGTTGTTTTAAATGTTTCTTCGTTTGGGGCGGGGCACGTCTGCTGCCAAAGAGTCGCGCGATGAGAAAACCAGTCCAGCGGATAGTAAATCCGATGGCAAAGAAGATACTGATGACTATATGAAGCACATTATCTGGGGGCGGGACGAGGAAGAGGGCAATCAAGTCTTCCCAGAATTCCTGTCGAAGTGACTTGGATCCGTGAGGATGAGCATTGATAGGAATACCTATTTTTTCTGAGGCATATCGGTTCATAGTCGAGGAGAGGGTCTTTGTGTTTTTAAAGTTGAGCCGAAGGGTCGTAGGGTACTGCCCGTCCCTGTTTGGCATAGACATCAAAGACTCCGTGGGGTGTCAAGGGTGCGTCTGAAGTCTCATAGTGTCTCAGCACCATCTCGACAAGGTCAGGGGGCTTATGGCAAGGTTCTCGTTGGGCGATGAATCGATCATGGGTCTCAAGGATCATCCTTATAGGGATATGCGGATA
>DATDXB010000006.1:0-4415 GCA_035289465.1 Candidatus Nanoarchaeia archaeon | reverse complement strand
ATGGTCATGACATCTCAAAGCTCCACGAGTCAGACCTCGCCCAGATCCGAGGAAGAAAAATAGGATTTGTCTTCCAAAAATTCAATCTCATCGGCACGATGACAGCCATCGAAAACGTGATGCTTCCTCTGGTCTTCCAGGGTATGACCCCTCAAGAAAGGATAGAACGGGCCCAAGAGATGTTAGAGAGAGTAGGCCTAGGTGATAGACTGCACCACCGACCAAACGAACTCTCCGGCGGCCAACAGCAGAGGGTGGCGATCGCAAGAGCATTAGCGACGGATCCTCCAGTCATCTTAGCCGATGAACCCACAGGTAATTTGGACAGCAAGACGGGAAAAGAGATTATGGAGACTTTAAAGGATCTCAATCATAAGCATAAGAAGACCATTATCTTGGTCACGCACGATGACAAGCTTGCCTTACAGGCAAATCGTATCGAGTATCTCAAGGACGGCGCGATCGTCAAGAGCAGGAGGACAGCACAATGAGAACAATAGGTGTAATGATGATTATAGCGACTCTGATGGCCGTGGGAGCATATGCCCTCCCAGAACGAGCGGATGTGGAGGTCTCTCTGCAGCGATATGAGCCCTTCCCCGCAGAGCCTGGCACGTATGTGGATGTCTATCTCTTGGTCTCAAACAATGTGGGTATTGCTGAAGGCCTCCAAGTGGAGTTAGTGGAAGAGTATCCTTTCACCCTCCCCGCAGGGACTCCAAAAAAGAAGATGATCGGCAATTTAGACGCGCTCAGAGAGACATACGCTGTTGTCCAATACCGCGTCAATATCGCTCCTGACGCGATCAATAAGGACTACAATTTGACGGCATACTCCTCGACAGGAGATGGCAAGTCCCGGGTGAAATGGGAGTTCCCAGTCACCGTCAAAGGCTCTGATGCCTCAGTCACGCTGGATTCATACACCCTCGACCCCAAACAAGTCCGTCCTGGTGAGACCGCTGAGTTGGTCCTCACGCTCAAAAACACCGGAAGAGGCAATGTCAAAGACCTGGATGTGACCCTCAGCTTGCAAGGACAACAGATAACGACCTTAGGATCTGGAACGACAAAGAGGATCAACCGTCTAGGGCCTGATGAGTCTGCGCAGATCCCCTTCACCTTGATGGTGGATGGTTCTGCTCCGATCAAGCTCGTTGAGGTTCCTGTTCAGCTGCAATTCCGTGACTACCTCAACACGGCATTCAATCGCACAAGCAGTCTAGGTTTAGTCGTCCAAGCTCGGCCAGAAGTAGGGGCTAGAATTGACGGCAGTGATATCAAGCAAATCGGTGTCCCTGGCGAAGTGTCTATCCAGGTGGTCAACTCCGGTGTCGTTGATGTCCGCTATGTCAATCTCAACCTGATGGAATCGCCAGACTACGAACTGCTCTCGTACACCGATGAAGTCTACATCGGAAATCTGGATTCTGATGACTTTGAGATCGCCCAGTTCAAGATCAGGCCGTTGGTGGATGATCCTGAATTGCAGTTGGGGCTCAAGTTCAAGGATCCGTACAACCAGGATTTCTCGACGACACATCAGTTAAGATTGCGCATCCTCACTGATGAGGAACTGGGTCTTGAGAATGGCGGCTGGACGCCCTTGATCCTCGTGCTTGTCCTAGGCATCGGTGCGATCGTAGGATATCGCGCCTATAAAACAAGGAGACACAAGAAGAAGGCATGAAGCTCGACTACGCGAAGATAGCTCTGCGCAACCTGCGGATGCGCTCAAAGCGCACCTGGCTGACGATGATTGGCATATTCATCGGTATCGCCGCAGTCGTAGCGCTGACATCTTTAGGCCAAGGCCTTGAGCAAGCCATCATCGGTGAATTCTCAGCCGTAGGTGGCGATAAGATCTTCATCCAGGCAAAGAGCGCAGGTTTTGGCCATCCAGGTTTTCAGAAGTCCGGCCAGGTTGGTGAAGACGATATTGATGTCGTCAAGAGGGTCAATGGTGTGCTAGATGTAGGAGGTCAGATTTTCCGTCCGGCGACGATAGAGTTTAGCGACGAGCAAGTGGTGCAGTATATCGCTTCTGTGCCTGATGATGAGAGCTATGACTTGATCATAGAGTCGCAGTCCTATAAGATCATGGAGGGCCGCATGGTCCGGCGCACAGACAAGGGCAAGGTGATGATCGGCAAAGACTATGTCATGCAAGACATCTTCAAGACCAAACCGCGTGTGGGTAACAAACTGAAGATCAATGGACAGAGTTTTGAGATCGTTGGTATCCTGGAGCGAACTGGTGATCCTGGTGCAGATAGGGCTATTGTCGCTTCTATAGAGGATGTCAGAGAGATCTTAGATATCGAAGACGAGTTCAATTACTTGGTGGTGCGGGTATCCCCCTCAATGGACCCTGAGGATGCGGTTGAACCTCTCACCCGCGCCATGCGCAGGGACCGCGGACTTAAGGAAGGCAAAGAAGATTTCCAGATCGAGACCGCGACTCAGCTGATAGAATCATTCAAGAACATTTTAGTCGTCGTTCAGATGGTCTTAATCGGTATCGCATGTATTTCATTATTAGTCGGCGGCATCGGCATCATGAACACCATGTATACGTCGGTGCTTGAGCGTACCAAAGAGATCGGTATCATGAAAGCTATCGGAGCGAGGAATTCTGATGTCTTGTCCATTTTCTTGATAGAGTCCGGACTGCTTGGGATGGCCGGAGGTGCGATTGGTGTGGTGATCGGGGCATCGCTCTCCAAATTCGTTGAGATCTTGGGTCAGCAAGTCCTGGACACGACACTCCTCAAAGCCCAATTCCCCTGGTATCTGATTGTGGGTGCCTTGGTCTTCTCCTTTGTGATCGGTACGCTCTCAGGCATCCTGCCTGCGCGTCAAGCTTCTCATCTTAAGCCAGTGGATGCATTGAGATATGAGTAGAGTTTAGTCGAAAAAGAGGGTAAGAGAAAAATAACGCCGCCGCCCGGATTTGAACCGGGGCATCCCTTGCGGGAAACGGGATTAGCAATCCCGCGCAGTACCAGGTTGTGCCACGGCGGCAAATATCAAAGAATAACCCCCGACCTCTTTTAAAGATTTGCCCTGCGGGATCATTCTGACGAAATGTTTTTATGGATGTGATCCTGGGAACGAGAGATGTATGTCATATTTGCTACCGATACGTTCAAAGAGATTTATAGCTCATTGGATAAGACTGAAAAAGATTGGATCGATACGATTAAGAAAAAGCTCGAAGAAATTCCCACTGGAAGACCGTTAGGATACAGATGGTTTTTGGAAAAGAAATTTTTGAATAAGCGATTGTTCTTCCTCGTCGATGAAGAACGGAAGAAGCTCCTCTTCGTTTCATTTGCTTCAAAGAAAGAGGAACAAGCGATTATTGATTTTGTGAAAGATAATATGAAAGAATTACTTGAACATCCGCATAATCTTTAGAATTTGCTAACTCGTCCGTGTCGAAGATCTGCAAGGCTGAGTTTGAGTTGTACCAGCGCATCATCTGCAATTTTTGCTTTCTTAATAAGGAGATCATAGTCCTCACGGGCAATGGTCACTGTATCGGTTTCCATAAATCCTATTGAACCTTACGTATTTATATAGATTGCGTCTCCCATCTGGATCAGTCAAAGAATTCTAGAGATTATTCAATAGATACCATATCTGCCAGATCAACGATAAACTTGATACGATCAGCGCCACGGGGATGGCGAGGGAAGGCAGTTTAATCATGGCAATGATGATGATTAACGACCGGGAGAACAAGACCGGCACGTTCCTTTTGCTCTTGTAGTACCAGAAGTATGAGATAAATCCGATGACTATGGCGATAGGACCAATTATCTGCGGATTGGAGATCACGTTATTGGGGTAGAAGCTCAGTTTTGCGAGCATCAAAATCTCAATGGTACGATCCGACCAAAAGTCAAAGAAGCGTCCGCGTTCTGTGACGCGCCCATTTGCGCGGGCAAGCGCGCCGTCCATGATGTCAAGCACCAAGTGGGCGATGCCAAAAATCACAAAGAAGGTCCAGTTCTCAAGTAAAAAATAGACTGCGGCAAGACCACATACAAAAGCTGCAAAAGTGAGGTGATTCGGAGCTAAGCCCGTCCGACCAAGTGCCAGCGCAAAGGGCCTCAACACAGGTTCGACCTTTGGCCGTGCCCAATGGGTAAGTGAGGTCATACAAGATGAAGCAGAAATCGACTATAAAAGCGTTCCCTCACGCAAAGGCTTATAAATTACCCAAAAACAGTTCTTCTTCTCGGCAGCGAGGTAGGGCAGTCAGGAGTGCCCGGCGGGCTCATAACCCGCAGGTCGGTGGTTCAAATCCACCCCTCGCTATCATAACGCGCGAAGCGAGGAAAAATAAAGAGACGGTGAGATTTGAACTAGACAAGCCACAGCTTGGTGTGGTTCAAATCCACCCCTCG
>DATDXB010000005.1:0-2123 GCA_035289465.1 Candidatus Nanoarchaeia archaeon | reverse complement strand
GAGCTCTTCGACTCTCTTGATGGTATCGTCCAATTCTCGAGTCGTTCGTGCGATAGCGATTAACTGAAGGTCGTACTTCCCATAACTCGTATTGATGGAGCTGAGTGTCGGGATCTTCATGAGGGCAGGCAAATCAAAGTCAATGGTATTGAGGCTGATGAGAAGATGGTAATGATCATAGCCCAGGAAACGGTAGTCGAATTGGATCGAGAATTTCCCCAATCGTTGTTCGGTGATAAGTTTGCGGATTTGATATGCCACTGCGTCTTCGGAGAGGCGGACGATCTTGGCGATATCTTTGTTTGAGAACCGGCAATTAATGGAGAGGAGCTCGAGGATGCGCCTTTGTCGTGTATCAAGGCCCATAAGTACGATATAAACAGAATTAAGTTATAAAGATTATGTTTTAATGGCAAATTTTGATGTTAAATCTTATAGTTATGGAATATTGGGGATCAAGCATGATCCGAAGATTCAGTGCAATGCTGCTGTCCATTGTCGCCATCATACTCCTTATCACAGCATGCGATAGACGAGTGGAAGTGCCCAAGGTAGGCGTCATCGTCCCGGTGTCAGGGGACTTTGCATCCTTCGGTGAGCAAGTCGCGAAGGCAGTGGAGGATGCGAATCACGGAAGAGTGCAAGTGATTATCGAAGATGAACAATGTGATAGCACCAAAGCTGCGAATGCATATAAAAAACTGACAGAAATCGACGCTGTGAAGTATATCATCGGGCCAGGCTGCGGGTCCCCCCAAGAGGTCGTCGCATCGTTTCTTGCAGGATCAGAGGATCATCTAGCCATCATCCCGAACGCCGCAGCAGAAGGATTGTATGAGCGCAGCGGGGGCAGACTCTTTCAGATGCAATATTCCCTGGAAAAAGAGACGTCCTTTCTGGCGGATGCGATCTATGCGCGAGGCCACCATAACGCACTTCTCATTTCTTACGATAACGCGTTCTCCAAGACTCACGCTCAGACGTTCAAGCAGGTATTCAAAGGCAGAGTGCTTGAAGATGTGGTCCTTGGGGATAGGCCTGAGGATGTGATGCTCGTGATGACGAAGGTGAGAGCATTACAACCCGATGTGATCTATGTGACGGACTTGACGTTCTTTATCCATAACGGTTTGGTCAAATTACACGAGCAAGGCATCGAGGTCCCCGTCTATGCGACCTATGTGGCAGAATTGCCGTTTGTCCGAACGTTAGTTGAGGGCGTAATCTTCTCTTACCCTGATGATCTTGATACAACAAAAGATGGAGTCTTTAGTCTTGGACACCAAGCAGCTGAGATCTTGATCGATGCGATTATTCAATGCGAGGATAAGATCGATTGCGTCCATGATGAATTGATATCTTCAGATGCATTTGATGAGCGGGGTATCAGCACACGGGGTATAGGGCTATACCAGATTGTTGGTGGAGACATTGTGGATCTGGCCACGAAAAATCCCTGACAATTCGTCAAGATTAGATTCGATTCTTGAGAAAACTTTAAATACGTGATATCACCTATATACGTTAAGGTGATCCTATGACGAACATGACTCTCGCGATTCCCAATGAGGTGACTCAACGTATGCGTCATCACCCGGAGATCCGCTGGACGGAAGTCGCACGACAGGCCATCGAGAAGAAACTCCATGACTTAGAGCTCTTGGACCGATTGGCAAAGAAGAGCAAACTCACTGCTCGTGACGTTGAGGAGATCAGCGAGCGGCTCAAGGCCTCGGCGGCAAAGAAGCTGGGGTTGTGATGCGGATTATTCTGGATTCCAATATTGTCATCGCGGCCCTGATGCGCGACTCTCATATCCGGCACTTGATATTTTCTTCGGAACAGAGCTTGTGCTTCCCACAGTTCATGGTCGATGAGATCCACTCTCATAAGGGACTAATCCTAGAGAAGAGCGGTATGGACGAGAGTTCATACCAGCAGCTCCTGGTCAAACTCTTGGGTAAACTATCACTTATTCCCACTGATCTGATAAAAAAGCACTTGGGGCAAGCAACAGAAATCATGAAGCTTATCGATGTCAAGGATGCTCCATTCATCGCAGCGGCATTGAGTTATCCTGATGCAGTGATCTGGAGCGATGACAAGGATTTTGAGAAGCAATC
>DATDXB010000004.1:0-2073 GCA_035289465.1 Candidatus Nanoarchaeia archaeon | reverse complement strand
AGCATGACGCTTAAGGGTCGCCTCATCCTGTGCACACTCCAGTCATGTTGATATTGAGCATACCGACTTGGAATCTCAGTGGAGCAAAGCCTGAATCAAGCGGTGCGGCGTCGACGACGGCAAGAGCATGATCCAAAAATGTCGGGTTGCGATCAAGATAGATATTGACTCTACCATCGCGTGCACCGAACTTTTTGCAGTGTTGGACAAGATCATAGGGATTGTAGCGTGAAGCATCGGCAAGAACAGCGCCGGTGATTTGATGGAGTAGTCCCAAACGCAGGGGGATGCTTCGCACTGCGCGTGTGATGATCGCTTGACCTTGAGCTGAACTGATGCGGATAGGGTAATTGACTTCAAGAGTGACATCCTCATCTCCGATGGTAGCTCGTGAGCTCACTGGTTCAGACGAATAGGGTACGCGCATGCGTGAGTTATCAAATCCAAGAAGCGCGAAATCGATGTCGGGTTTCTCGACTTTAAGGCCTTGTCGTTCAAAGGCGGAGAAGTCAAGGCAGGACCCCAACTTCACCAGCACGAGTCGGGAAAGCGATTGTTCTATCTCACTAAGAGGACGTAAAGAGAGGACATCGCGATTAGCAGCGTAGGGTAAGATGGTGTCGCGGCTGTAATGGTGCTCACGTCGGCCATCTCCAGACTCACCAAGAGACTCGTCCCCCTTCGGGTTGGTATATCCTCCTTGGTACGCGAAGTTATAGATTGCCTTGGTGCCCACTAAGTCAAGGCAGGATTCAACGAAGTTTTGGATAGCGGGAAGAGCTGGGATGGGTGAGCCCGAGGTGGTCACTTGTATCTTCTCTTGAGTCGAGAATATGTACAACAAACCTACCATCACCAAGAGCAAGGCGACAGCGACGATGATAAAGTAGGTCATCTGTGCTGATCGCACGACTATTCACCCCCCTTCATGGTAAGACTTGGCCAGGATTGATTATATAAATCTTTTCGGAGCGACGAGGAGCATATGATGAGCAAACCTTTATAAGCCCTGAGGGAGTCAGTGATAATATGTCGAGATTTCCGCCTGGCAAAAAAGACGATCTCACTCCTATGGAGCGCGAGCAGATGGAGATCCGTCGGGTCAAGATCCCTCAAGGGCGTGAAGTCATCGGTATCTGCGAACAGCGAGTCGGCGGAGCCCGTATGAAGACGCGTTGTCTTGATGGCGTCAATCGCATCTGCAGAATCCCCGGCAGGCTCAAAAGAAAGCTCTGGGTCCGCGAAGGCGATGTCCTTCTTATCGAACCATGGGAATTATCCACTGAAAAAGGCGATGTCTTGTTCAAGTACTTGCCCAGCCAGGTTAATTGGCTCAAAAAGCGTGGTTACCTCAAGGGTCTTGAGGATTTAGAGGAGTTTTAGTCGTAGGCCGTATCGCGATGATCGATCGCGCCGAGGTCAACGACCTGATTCACGCTATCGATTTTGAAGAGTAATCTGAATTTTCTGATGAGTCGCGTGGAGTGCCAACCATGGAGCACACCTCCGAGCATCCCGCCGACTGCTTCTGGATTGATCTGCAATCGTTGGATTTTCTTATCCAGAGCGTCGAGAAGGGCCCCGTTCTTCTTATGGGGAGCTTGAAAAGCCTCTTTTGGGAGGTTTTTCAAAGCGATCTCTGAGAGGTTTGACTCTTATTTGATGGTTTTTCAAACCTCTCTATGGACTTTGAGTGATTCAAGAAAAGTGTCTGTACGCTTGACAATCCAACTCATAATTCAGCAATGAGATCTTTGACGCCCTTAATTGCCTTGGTCCGCCCAAGACGACTGTCATCTTCGCTGGAGCGGATTTGTCGCAGGGTATCAGGATTCTGCAAGATGTCGGCGGTCTCAAGGATACGTGCTAATTCATCCTTGGATACCATCTTTTCCTTGATCTCTCGAAGCTCTTCATAGATATCTTTGAGCGTGATAGCCTGAGTCATGGGGTCTAAAGAGGCACGGTCCCTTATATAGATTATGCCTGAAGATCCAAAAATCTGGCACTGTCCTAATATAGATACCTTAATAAATAAGTAATTCTTTTATAGTTTGAAAAAAGAGGTGTGAT
>DATDXB010000003.1:0-4174 GCA_035289465.1 Candidatus Nanoarchaeia archaeon | reverse complement strand
GTGTCTCTGTGGACGGCCTCAAAAAGATCAGAAAAGCTATTGAGTCGACAAAGCAGGATGCCTTTGTGCTCACGCAGCGCAATTATCAGCTGGACTCTGTCTTGTTTGGCTGGCAGCCTAATGATCCTGAGGACCCTCTGGCAAAGGGCAAGGGTTTCACTGATAATCCCTTGGTGAGGCTCTTTAAGAATGATCGCAGGATCAGGTTCTCAAATCCAGTGCATGAGTTGGTGGAAGAGAGCCTGGCGCTTATGGGGGCTCATGCGTCTGATTTGGGTGTCGTCATCCATCATTATGGCCAGATGAAGAAGAAGTCGGCCTTAGATGAGAAGCGCCATCAGTATTTGGCGATTAGCAAGGCACAGATCGCGCGTGATCCGGCAAATCCCCGTCCGTATTATGAGGCAGGTAAAGTGCTTAAGACGCAGGGGAAATTTGAGGAGGCGCAGGACCACCTTGAGAAGGCGGCAGCGCTAAATCCTGCATATCAGTTGGTCTTGACCAATCTTGCGGATGTCTATGCCCGACTAGGTCTTACTGATCGTGCGATCCAGACCTATCTGCGCGCGATAAAGGCCAAGCCGACTAATGAGAATGCCTACATCAATTTGGCGCTCATCTTGCATCAGACGGGCAAGACGGATCAGGCGATAGGTCTGCTTGAGAAGGCGATAAGTATCAACCCTCAGAGCGCGACTGCGTACAACAACCTCGCCTTGATGTTCATCGGTTCAAAGCGTCATGTGCAGGCCTTGATGGTGCTCAAGAAGGCGTGGGAGCAGACGCATCTTGAGAAGTTCCACAAAGCGATTGAGGCGATCAAGCCAAAAGTTGAGGCGCTCATGGCAAAGACTGAAGTGGAGCTTCGTGCCAAGCTCAAGGGCTCCCCTGATGATCTTGAGCTAGTCACCCAACTGGGTCATCTGTTGTGTATCGCTTCTCGTTTTGAGGAGGCAGCAGTATTGTTTTCGCAGGTGATTAGTCGTGTCAAGGATCACGCGATAACGGATGAGAAATTAAGTCCGCTCTTGTTCAACGTGTATGCTAATCTCTCTGTGGCTTATGCGAAGTTGGGTCGGACCCAAGAGGCCGTCGCTACGCTGGATGCTGCGCTTGCGCAAAATCCGCCTCACAAAGAGTTTTTTGAACGACGGCTCAAAGAATTGTCTCAATCGACTGCTCAGAAAAAGGCTTGAGTGGAGTTTGCCTCTTAGACTGATCTTCCAGACTGGACATGAATAAACTTTAAATACGCTCCTCAAATCCCCTCCTTCATGCGAAATCTCCTGATTGCGGCCATCATCGTCGTGATGATGTTTGTGTCTTCATGTGTCGTTGTCGAGAACACGTGCCCACAGCAGAATCAGACGATCACTGAGGTGGAGCTCTTCTCGACTGATGTCTTGACGCTCCTTGACGAGGGGAGACTGTCCTCGACCAAAGTCACTGTTGATGGGGTCAAGCTGGGTGATTCCTTCCAAGATGTCGTAAAGAGACTGGGCGCTCCCGCGATCATCGATGAGTATTATGATGATGCTGTCCTCAATGCCAAGTATGAGACTGCGGATGGTAAGGCTGCCTATATTTTTCATGTGGAAAATGAGACTGTGACGCGTATGGTCATCCGAGAGGGGGTCAACGACCGGCTTCCTTCAGGCTCAAAGATTGATATGACTCTTGAGGAGATCACGGCGCGTTTTGGCAAGCCAGATCGCAGCGAAGATGTCTCTCTGGGTACATCGGGCTACAGGGCGTATTATTATGACTCTCTGGGGCTTGAGATCTATCACCAGCGCAAAAAGATGATTGGCTTTGCCTTGGTTGCGCCAAGACCTGTCGTCGCTTCAGCCCAGTAATCATTTTAAACTTCTGTGAATGACTAAATCACATGGCTATCCTCTCATTCGCCGAGGCCTTTGATCTGGTCGTGATGACTCTGGGCGTGGGTTATGTGTTCTCAGGAATCTTGCGCGCTCCAAATCAGGATCCTTTGGCGCATCGGAGCGTATGGAAGGAGATTTGTTTTGCCGCGGCGATCGCCGCACCCGGTGTTGTGTTCCATGAGCTTGCTCACAAGATCGTTGCGATATTCTTGGGTCTGGAGGCCACGTTTCACGCTTCCTATTTCGGCCTTGGATTGGGTATCGTCCTTAAACTGATGGGGCTTGGTATCTTCTTCATCCCAGGATATGTCTTGATCTCAGGGGCACAGCCACTGCAATCCTCCTTGAGTTCTTTTGCAGGTCCTCTGATGAATCTCCTGATAGCCCTCATCTGTATGGCGACTCTAAGATACCAAAAGAAGCTCTCTCACCGCACTGCCCTCGCTTTGGCGTTGTCGCAGAAACTCAATTTCTTTCTCTTTGGATTTAACATGATTCCCTTGCCCCCTTTTGATGGGTATAAGGTGGTCTTTGGCCTTCTTGAGGCATTGACGGGTTGAAGACAAAGCCTACACGAAAGCTTTTAAAACCGCTCCCGGTTCTGCCATCGTGATGACTGAGGATTCCAGGCCGTTGTACAAGAGGATTTATGAGGACCACTACAAGGTCTTGATGATCATTCCCTTCTTGATGCTTATCTTGTCTGTGGTGCAGATCGGCGCCATGTACGCGACCACTGGAGAGATCATGCACCGTGGCGTGTCGCTCAAAGGCGGTGTCTCGATCACGATTCCGGATCTTGAGGCGGATATTAACGCGCTTTCGGCTGATCTTCGTTCTTCATTGCCCAATGCGGACTTTGAGGTCCGTAGTCTCTTGCAGACAAAGGGGGTCCTTGTCGATGCAAGCGATGTGACTCCTGAGGAGCTTCTTGTCGTGCTCAACAGACATTTTGGCGGTCTTTCAAAGGACCAATATAGCATCGAGCAGTTCGGCTCGTCCTTGGGTGACAGTTTCTTTGTTCAGACATTGCGCGCATTGGTCTTGGCGTTTCTCTTTATGGCAGTCGTGGTCTTTGTGGCTTTTCGTAATCTGGTCTCAGGACTCACGGTCATTTGTGCAGCCTTTGCTGACATCGTGGTCACGCTCGCCATACTCAATGTGGCTGGCGTCCGAATGAGCACGGCGGGTATCGCTGCGTTATTGATGTTGATAGGTTATGCGGTTGATAACGACGTTCTTCTCTCAACGCATGTCCACAAGCGCACAAAGGGCACGATGATGGAGAGGATTTACACAGCCATGGGCACGGGAATCGTCATGTCCTGCACGGCTATCGCAGTCACGATCGTGGGCTTGCTGATGAGCAAGTCTCCTGTCATTTCTCAGATCATGCTCATCCTCTTGGTAGGTTCGATCGTCGATATCATCACGACATACATTTTCAATACAGGTATCATTCGCTTAACGTACAAACAGCGCCATGAGCACCACTAAAGACCTCTTCCTCAACACCAGGATGATCATCTTGATCGTCGCCTTAGTCATGGCGCTCATCGCGATCAATCCTCAGTTTGACACCTCGGGCGTGGCGATTAGGGGTATCGTTAAGGATTCTGCGGCGGCGTTTGCGGCTATCGAGGCTCCCAAGGACAATACGGCCCCGACTGCTCTTGAGGTCATCAAGGCGATTGACAATCAACCGATAGAGACGCTTGCCGATTATCATCGTATCGTCTCATCGATTGGTCCTAATGAGAGTTTCACAGTCCAGAGCGACAGGGGTTTCTACACGCTCTTTAGCGATCCGTTGCTCAATACCACCGTCATCGGACAGGAGAACCGCACAGTCTCAGAGCTCATCATCGAGGATATCAATGGCACATCGGTCAATCGGACCGTCAACATCACCAAGCCCTTCAACATCACGACGAGCACCATCATCGGCGTCAAGGACATCGGCATCAAAGTCTCCGAGGTCCCCTCAAGTAACTTGATCAAGGGTTTGGATCTTGCAGGTGGAGCGAGGGTCTTGCTCCAGCCCGAGACTCCTTTGAGTCCAGAGGATCTTGAGAGTTTGATGGGTAATTTGCAGGTCAGGCTTAATGTCTTTGGCCTCACTGATGTCATCGTCAGGTCTGCTGAGGATCTTGATGGTAACCAGTTTGTCATTGTCGAGATCGCGGGGGCAAGCGAAGATGAGGTCCGATCTTTGATCTCAAAGCAGGGCAAATTCGAGGCTCAGATCTCAAACCAGACGGTCTTTCGCGGCGGGGAGGACATCACGTATG
>DATDXB010000002.1:0-2169 GCA_035289465.1 Candidatus Nanoarchaeia archaeon | reverse complement strand
TATGCCGCAACCCACATCGATAATGGTATCACACGCGAGCCTCTTCGCGCGATAGTCCGCCACCATCTGATTCGTGCAAAAACGCAAATCATCTTCGGTGAAGATGAGACGCTGATCGATCTTATTCTCTCGGGCATTCTTGATCCTCGCCCTTGCCATGCTCAAGAGCTCATCTGAGACCTTGTGATCACGCTTGATGGTCTTAAGATCGTAGCCCTTGCGCAGAAGGACCTCTATCTGTTCAATGGCCTTTTGGGTCTTTGAGAGGTCCATTAGCAGACCTCAGCAACGTCCCGTTAAAAAGATTAGGGCTCTAATAGACCTTGAGCACCTTACGTGAGACTATCGAGAAGATAATCGAGAATATGATATAGGAACCCAGCCAGCCCAGTTGCCATCCAAAGAGATTGAGCACAATGCGCTTCTGATTGTTGACCGTGATCTGGGTTATGACGCTATCAGAAAAGGTCGAGACTGGAGGAAGATACCTGCGCTCGTCAACTTTGAGCTGATGCACTTGTGAGACGTTTTTATGAGTCACCTTGAGCTGATACTCTCCCTTGTCCGCCTTGAGCGCCCAATGAGCGATACCGTCGACGACGGGTTGTTCAGCAGGCGTTATCAGCGTGAGTTGTGGCACTGCTTCAAGCATCGCTGTCGAGTCACCACTCATCTTCGCTTCGACAGCAAATTCCTGGCCTGGCATGATGGGAAGATAGGAAAGAGCACCGCTCATCCAGCCAAAGACCAAGAGGATAGGGATCATCGTGAACAAGGTGGGCTTCATCGACTGCATCATATACTTCATATTGACTTCCATCGCTCTTCGCTGGACCTTGAGCGCCTCCTCAGGTTTGTCCTTTAACTCCTTCATCTGCGCCTGGAGGGCCTTGGTCTCATCCTTGAGCTGCTTCATCAAGTTCTGATCAGTCAAGTACTTGTACGCTAAAGTGAGCAGAAGCGTCATGATCAAGGAAAAGAGGATGACTGCGCCTAACGGAGACCATGCGATTACGGGACCAAAGACAGCGTCTAATGGTGCGTCTAAGAATGATAACCACGCCATGATCAGGGCTCGACGAGGACGATATTTAAAGGTTTAGGATTTTTGGGCCAGCCAGATGATATCTTCAGGACGCTCATTGGTCTTGAAAATCAAGATGACCAGCTCTTCATGTGACTCATTGACAATCTCGTGGACATCCCCTGGCTGACAGAGAAATATGTCATCCTTCTTGCCTTGGTGGACTTTCCCATTGAAGACCATGGCCCCCTGGCCTTGCTGGATATAGAAGATCTCTGTCACTTTCTTGTGGAAGTGCGGACCTACCCTTGTCTTTGGAGCAAACCTCACAATCTGGAATTTTGCGCCTCTCTGATTGAGAACGGTCTCATCAAACACCACATTCTTGGTGTAGGTGAACCTCTTTTCCCAGTTCAGGCTATCTAAGTTAAGCTTTAGCATTTTAGGTCCCCCATGCAGTCAATTCGATTTGTCTCTTAGCTCTAGGTCCATCAAGCTCGACGAATAACACTGATTGCCAGGGCCCTAAGACCAATTGACCACCAGAGACTGAAACTGATACTCCTGGCCCAAGTAATATGGCCTGCAAGTGCGCAAAGCCATTTTTGCGTTCATCTTTATCTGACAGGGGATGGATCCTGGGATCATCATGATGATAATATCCTATTTCAGGAACCACCTTGTTCAAGAAGGATTCAATATCAGTCATAAGACCTGGTTCAAATTCATTGATTATTATCGCGGAAGTGGTGTGGAGTGTTCTTGTGAAGAGGATACCTTCTCTAACCTGATTCTCCTTCACAAATTCTTGAATCAGTCTATCGAGATTAATGATCTCTCTGCGCTTTTTCGTCTCGACGGTCAACGTCCTTCGTGCCATTGAACATTGAATCTGTCCTCTCATTTCACACCTTCAGAACATGCAGTGTGTGATACTCCGGCACCACTGGCTGGTCGATACCCAAGAGCACGTACGCCATTTGATCAAGCCCTTGCTGCGCAAAGATTGTCCTCCATCCTTCTGGCGTGTTGAAATTATAGGGTACATTCACTTTGGATTTAGGATCGGGACTGTAGTGCAGCACCCGATTATAGAAATGATCAAAGAAGATATTCACCCGGCGCTGTTGTTCCTCGGTCAGCTT
>DATDXB010000001.1:0-4811 GCA_035289465.1 Candidatus Nanoarchaeia archaeon | reverse complement strand
CCTAGCGATCTTCTCGGCCTTTCTTGTATCGTGCCTGAGCATCGCATCATGAGCTTCCTTGATTTTCCAGTCTTTGTCAAGTTCCAAACGCATAGGAGTATCCGTCTCTTCGTGATGGGCCTTTCTCCCTTCAGGGGTGCGGATTGCGTCCATGAACCCTTCAATGCCTCTGATCTCTCGCAAATAAGGATGGAGCTCCATTTCTGCTCTTGGAAGATAGATGTTTTTAAAGGTGATGGAGAATTAGAGATAGGGCTGCAGGCCTTCAGAAGCTTCGACTTCTGAGCCAGCACCCCTGATGGGGCTGCAGGTAAAAGCTGTGGCTTTTGAACCTACAGCACCTGTTTCGCATGGGGCTGCAGGGATTTGAACCCTGATCGAGCGCTGTATCCCATCTGGCGGACGTAATCATCGCCTTACGGCTCAGTTCTCCAATGACTGGAGGCGCCAATTCTAGCCAGGTTATACCACAGCCCCGCTGATGGTAAGGAGTAGCCACAAACGCTTTATAAAGGTATTTGGCACTTTGAATCCTAGAGTCCTTCACTGCATCGTCAAGAACTTGAAATAAGGTTAATGCTGTCCACCGCGCTTCAATCTTGCACAAATTGTCTCTAACTCGTCGATCTTCTTCATAAGCTCGACTTTATGATGGTCGGCTTTGAGGAGCATCTCTTGGTGCTGAACGAGCTCGAAATCCTCCTTCTTGATCCGTCGTGAGACGTCCATGAGTTTTGCCACTTCGCCGTGCAAGATGAAGAGATTCTGGGCCGCAGCCTCGATCTGCTGCTTGACCCTTGCATACGCTTCTTTGTCTAGGGTGAGCTCTTTTTTGAAGGAGTTAAACAAGTCATTGATCTCCTTCTCAAAGCGCTTGAGCATCTCTCGCTGGACATCGAATTTGATAGTCCTCAAACCCTCAAGTTCGCGCTCCATAGCCTGTTTGACTTGGTGGAGCGTGAGCACATTGTTCTTGAAGTCGGCCAAGAATTCGGTCTGGTACTGCTTGATCTCCTTGAGTTTGGTGATCTCCTCTTTGTACTCAAGAGCAAGCTCTTCGACCAACTTCTTATTGACCATGAAGTTGGTGTTGAGGATATCGACATCCTCGCGCAGATTAATCATGCCTCGAATGCCGCTTAACATAAGTCTAGGGGTACGCAGGGGGATATTTAATGCTTGCTCAGATAGAAAGGCTAGAAAGCTGCTCAAGATCGGCGAGTATCTCATCGATTTCTGCGAGCTCTGCAGAAAGATCCTCATCGAGGATACTCAAGTCATCAGACTGGCCCTGCACCTTAGAAATCATCTTTGAGGCCATCCTCTTCTTTTTATCAGGCAGGCTCTTGATCTTCTGTTGGTCCATCACGCCTTGCTTGACCAAGTCCTCTTTTGAGACCTTGCCTCGCATGTAGCCTTTGAGCGCATCCATCTTGGCCTTGCCTTTTGCGCCTTTGATCGCGTCTTTACCCATCATGCGCTCTGCCATCTTCTCCATCATGACATCGTCGCGCTGGGTGTTTTTCTCCATCCAACGCATCGCTTTACGTTCCTTTGGATCCATCGCTTTGATCGCCATATTCTTAGCCTTCTTCTTGATCTGCGCTCTTTCCTGGTCAAAGAGGACTTGGCGCTCCTGCACCTTGCCCTGTTCGTCAAGCGAGACGACCTCGACTTCACCGTCATCGACTATGATCTCTGTGCCATCGCCTGAGACATTGACTGCAAAGCCCGTACCTCGTACAGTCGCCACTGAAGTAGGAGTCTGGACCTTGTATGTCTCGATTCCTGTGATTGCCATCAGACGGGTCCATGTCTGACCTGCGCTTTGCATGATCGTCATCTCATTTGACTCTTTTGTTATCGTGATCGTGGTCTGCCGGTCAAGACGCAGTTCAGATCCATCCTCAAAAGCAATGGTCGCCTCGCCATTCTTGGTCGTCACCCTGTCTTGTTCTCTCACATCAGATCCTGAGGCAGCGCTTCTTTTGTTGAGCAGGACTTCGCCAGTGACGTCTTGCAGAGTTGCGATCTGCGCGCCATCAGGTGCTTGAGCTGAGCTTGGGGGGATAGTCGGAGCTGGCTGAACCTGTCTTTGGCCACAGGAGACCACTAAGAATACTACGAGCAGCAGCGCAATCCACTTCATGGATTCTCACAATGTCGTGAGATATAAAAAGGTTTCAGTCGCACCTCGATGGGCTTTATAGGGCGCGCTTGACTCTCAACTCATCCATAGGGGCTTGAGGATCTCTGTTGTCAACTTGTCGCCTAGGCAAATCTCTTTCCTTTCGATTGGCCCTGAGGGTGTCTCCAAGACTAGCTGGGCATTGTTTTCTGAGGTGAAGAACTGCCAAGGACGCAAGGTCTTGAGCTCAAGCACCGTTCCCTCTAAGTCCATCAAGACCACATCAATGGGGAAACGGACTCCGATCATATGGAGGTGTATCCGTTGAGGTCTTGCGTAGACAAACAACAAGGACTGCGGTTCTTTGAGGATCAATCCTCGAGCTTTTTGCCAAAACGAGGTGCAGATACGCATCTCAGAGAGCAGCAACTTCTTTGTCCTGGTGTTTATCAGCCTCATGTCTTGAAGAACAACAATCCTTTCGGACCTGATTTTGGGAACTTAAGCAACACATAGTCTCCTTTGAGTTTCTTACCATTGAACTTCACAAGCCATTTCTTGGCGTCTTTTTCCATGGTTTTGTAGGTACCCTTGTCCCAAATCTTGACGGTGCCTGCGCCATAATGGCCTTTTGGAATGATTCCTTCAAAGGAGGCATACTTCAGGGCGTGGTCCTCAACTTGGATCATCAAACGCTTTGTCCCTTTGGATTTCGGAGGGACCTTGGGCACTGCCCAGCTCTTGAGGACGCCGTTGTCCTCTAAGCGAAGATCCCAGTGCACGTGCGAGGCATCATGCTCATGCACCACGAACTTGGGGCTCATGATAAGAATTTGAAGAATTGGTCTTTTATCGCGCTTAAGGAAGCGATCTCTTTGGCCATCGCGCGCATCTGCGCGGTAGGATGTGCGTCGTGGACTTCGTGAGCCTTGATCTCAAGATTCAAGGAGCCGATCTTTGTCGTCACAAAGCTCTTGAGCTTTTCAAATGAGTCCAGATTGTTCTCTTTGATCAGATTGAGCATTATCTTGAAGTCCGTGGTCTGCAGAGCCCCTGGCACCTTATTATTGACGAAATCACGGAATTCCTTGGTCATGGTCTTAC
This sequence comes from Candidatus Nanoarchaeia archaeon, assembly GCA_035289465.1. Classification (GTDB taxonomy): domain Archaea; phylum Nanobdellota; class Nanobdellia; order Woesearchaeales; family JAGWAF01; genus DATDXB01. Next base: position 1,579 of record DATDXB010000001.1, on the reverse strand, counting down.
GAATGGTTTGCGCTGTTAAAAACCTTTCGTCTTGGTCTTCTTCTGTTTGAGCTCCTCAAGAACCTTGCGTTCCTCGTGCATCTCGCGAGAGACTTCATCAAGATCATGGTAGAGGCCTTTCAGATCAGCATATTCGTGTTTGATTGATGGGTGGAGATCTGCTTGCTTTACCTTCTTAGACTCTTTGCGCACTTGGCTTTGCAAGTCGCGATCTGTCTTGATCGCTGATGCCTCTTTTGAAATCGACTTAAGGATCTCCGAAAGCGTGCTTCTGGACCTTCTTAGTCTCCACTCTTTGAGTCTTCAGGGGAGCTCTCCTGACGATCTTGCCCATCAGCTTCACCGGTCGTAACGCCTCTTCTTGCGCATGCTTGAGCACTAAGAGCGTCTCTTTGAGTTTGTGGGTTTGATGTTGTCTCACCTTGCTTTCGTGGACTTTGACCAGGTGAGGGTGTTGAGTCATCGGTTGTGACTTTGCTTGCGATACTATCGTTTTCTCATGTGCTTGGGCCCTTTGTATGAACGTATTCAGCATGTCCTGGTGTTTGCGTTGAGGGGTGATCTCACGCCACTTGCTCAGAGCCTGGCGCGCATCAGGCATCACGGATCTAGTCGGCCAGGCAATCCCTATGACTGCAAGGATCATCAGTGAGAGTATCAGCAAGAAGCTCCACTTGCTCTTTTGGGTGCGTTCCACCAGGGTCTGCGCGATCTTCTCTACCTTGGTCTTTGTTTGCTCAATAACTGAAGGCTCTTCGATAAGGGGTTCTTCTTTTTTGGTCTCCTCCTCTGCTGCGACCATTTGGACTGGAATATCAACGCTGGGAGATTCTGGAGGAGCAAGATCCACTGACTGTTGCGCTCTACCACCGCCTCCGCCCCCACCTCCAACCCTTGCGGCCTGAGCTTGGGCAGTGATCGTGATAGTCACGGCATTACTGCTGGCCGAATTGATACCGTCAGTCGCGGTGAACACCACCGTGAAGGTCCCTGAACTACTGCCCACCAAGGTGACCGCGCCACTTGAAGAGATGGTGACCAATGAAGCTCCTGTGCCTGAGACGCTGTACGTTATCGTGTCATTGTCGAGATCGCTGAAGAACGTGTTGAGATTGAAGGGGAAGATCGTCTGACCCTGCTGGAGCTGCTGATTGGGTAGTGTAGCCGAGAAATTGACCGAATTATTGACGAAAAAGGAATCATTGACTCCTGCGGCGCGGTTGTTTGATGAGTCATTGGCAGTCCAGGTGACATTGAACTGTCCTTGGATGCCTGGACTGGTGAAATTGAAACTGAAGATGGCGCTTGGACCAAATGGCGTGATATTGATGACTTGGAGGGTAGAATTGACGGTGCCGTTTGGCAAGGTCACATTCGCTGAGGCGTTGGCGATAAGGGTATTATCTGTGACTGAGGCGTTACAGGTGATGATATTAGTGAGGTTGGCAGGATCAGGTTCGCATCCAAGCACAGTGATGGTTGGTGCCGAGTTGTCCAACGACACAAAGGTCGTGTTCTCGTCATCAACGACACTCAGGGTGGCGTTGCTTTCGTTGAGGAATGTCAAGTTGACCCTGTT